>QQUD01000226.1 GCA_008501785.1 Chloroflexota bacterium | reverse complement strand
TATGCTGGGGTTGGGGATTGCGGATTTCTTTTTGTTAGACGGCCGTTTCCTCGGTGCTATCGACGAAAACTTCGTAATTGTCGGCTTGATCGGCTTGCTGCTGACTAACATGGCCCTTGTTGGCAACCTGGCTCGTGTTGAACGCAAATTCTTGTTTATTGAAATCGATGCGGTTGCTATTATTGTCGTTTATTTGCTGGGAATGTTTTTGCTTTTTGTGCGCGGAATTGGATAGAGGAAAAAAGAAATCCGCAGACTGTTTTACGGTCTACGGATTACGATCTTTGGGTTACGCCACTTTCAAAATATCTTCAGGGCTTTTCTCTTCTGGATATTCTGCATTGCCAAGCATGTATTTGGCAAAATGGCCAGACAAACGTGCAACTTGATTCAAGAATCGGAATGCAATAGGGGTGACGATTACACCCAGGCCTGTTGCGAAAACAGCTTCAAAAAATGTGTCAATGTGCCAGAAAAAGATGGTCATGTCGGCAGATTGGTAGCTAAATGGTGCAAACAGCAGCCCCCCAGAGATGGCTAATGCCGTCACAACGACCACAAACGTTGCAATACCTACCGGGAACTTCAGCAGCAAATACAAGCCGCTTTTCCAGGTCACTGGATTTGAGAAATGAGCTTTCACGCGTTCCCATAAGCCACCTTCTGGCATTTCCGGTGGTGACATGGGTGCGATTTCTTCACCCAGCAGATGAATGGCCAGCTGTCGCTCAAATGCGGCCATGCCCCATAAACTGGCAAACAATGCTGCCAAAACAAAGAGGCCAATCCAAATAATTAGCAGCCCGACGCCTAAGCTCAAGCCAGTGACGGAAATAACAAAGTAGGCAATTCCCAATGGGAATGTCAGCAGCAAATAGGCAAGATTCATGTAAGTTTGTTTATCACGTAAAACACTAAAATGATCTGACCAAAATGATTCGTTCGATTTTTTCATTTTATATTCTCCTTAAACTGTTAGACAGTGTTCAGCAGATTTTGTTTCAGGTGAGGCAGGACTCACAAGTTTGTTTGTGAAGACTGCCGCTCCCGGCTGAACAACTGCTTGGTTGGTAACTGACCTCTATACGTCGAACCATTTTGCAAGTTTCGATATTGACTAAAACAATTTGAGATTGTCTGTAAATTGAAAAATTTTGTAGTCGTTGCGAAGATGCTTGCTTGTGAGTATACTGTTTATATTCTTCCCGCTGAGAACTATTCATGATTTCACATAATCGAATCCCACATTTAGAATTGCAAGATTTAGCGCCAGCTCCTGAAGAAGAGTGGGGACGGATGTTGCAGTTTGTTGGTTTGACCCCCCAAGATAAGAGAACAATGGCAAAAAGCACAGAAACGCTGTTGCAGCGCAGCCATGAATTGGTGGTGAACACGTATGATTATTTACGAAATACTCCCGATACAGCTGCCGTGCTTGGGTGGGAAAAAGGGTTTGATGAGAAACATTTACAGGAGAGACGACAATTTTTCTCGGTGTGGCTGGCGCGTACACTGGGATTAGATACAAGTGACGAGTTTGCTTACTATTTATTCCGCGCTGGCAAATTTCATGCTGGACATGGACCGCGCCGCATTCATACCCCCAGCAAGTTTGTTACCGGTTCGATTGGATTGGTATTGGCATCTTTTGCTCAATTTATGCAAGATGCGAATTTGTCTAATGAGGTAATAGCAGGTGCGATGGCTGGCTGGAATAAATTTTTGATGGTGCAGCTGCACATGATGCAGTTGGGGTATGAGGTGGCAAGGGATTTGGATAACGGCCGTTTCGCCATCCCCGTGACTTTATACGGCCGTTTACGCCGCATTGCCAACTGCCAACAACTCTCCATCTGGGTAGACGACCACGCCAACACAGGCGATCTGCTGGTCAAATTCTTTAGCTACGTACCCCAAACCCGCTCCGATGCCCTTGAACGCATTTGGCGCGCACATGATGATGCTGACTCCCTCTGGTTAGAAACCTATCCTGTTTATCGTCCGAAAAGAGGGTGGCGTGTTCTCCAAAACGGCCGTGATCTCAACTACTACGGCGGCTTTGAAGCACCCATCCAAGCCCAAGACACCATCGCCATCTTCCCACCTGGAAGATAACAACCAAAATTTTCATTAATCGTTTCATGCAGTAAGCATGATGACCGCAATCAATTAAATAGTTGGAGGTGATGCACCTAAGCCGAATCCTAAAACGTTAAAGAAACTCTTCGACATCGTTTCCCATATTGCAGCAAATCGAGTGTAAAAATCAAAACCCATATTTTGCGTAAAGGAGAGAATTATGGAACTTGGTGGTTTTGCAAATCATACAGCACATGTTGATTTAGGTAGTGGCAGCATTGAATACAAAGGTATTCCCGAAGATTGGGCGCGAAAATATATCGGCGCACGAGGTCTGGGTGTTAAATATGTGTTTGAGAATGGCCCCGCAGTCGATCCGCTTTCCCCCAATAATTTACTTTGCTTTATGAATGGCCCGATGACGGGGACTGCCGCAAATATGAGTGGGCGTCTGGCAGTTGTCACCAAATCACCACTCACAGGCACTGTCACCGACAGCCATATGGGTGGGTGGTCTGCTGCCCGAATGCGTTGGTCCGGTTTTGATGCACTATTTTTTAAAGGCAAAGCAGATAAACCTGTTTATGCCTACCTGGAAAATGGCACGCTTGAACTGCGTGATGCTTCCGAAGTGTGGGGTAAAGGGACACACGACACCGTTAAACATTTTCAGGAAAAATATGGCAAGAAAGATTTGAGCGTGATGGCGATTGGTCAGGCTGGCGAAAATCTGATTCGTTTTGCTGGCTGGATGAACGAAGATGATCGTGCTGCGGGTCGTGGTGGCACAGGCTGTGTAGGCGGCAGTAAAAATTTGAAAGCTGTTGTCATTAAAGCAAAGAAACAATTCCCGAAACCTGCCGTTAAGGATGACTGGAAACCAGCACATTCTCGCGCATTGTCTGTGATTATGGATGAAGCCAATATCACCAGCCCGCGTAAAGGTGGTCTTTCGGTTTATGGCACGAACGTGCTCATGAATATCACCAATACGATTGGGGCGCTGCCAGCAAAAAACAGTCAGCTCACTTCATTTAGCGAACGGGCTGAGTTGATTAGTGGCGAATTTGTGAATGACAATATTTTGGTAAATGATCCGACTTGCCATGCTTGTCCAGTGGCTTGCAAGAAAGAAGTTGAAGTTAAAGAAGGCCCTTACAAAGGTTTGCACATGGAAAGTGTGGAATACGAACCGGCGTGGGCGTTAGGTGCCAATTGTGACAATGATGACATTAACAGTGTCGCTAAATTGATCGATCAATGCAATGATTACGGCATGGACCCGATTGAACTGGGCAACGTGTATTCTATGTTTATGGAGTGCTCTGAAAAAGGATACACCAATGGCGAAACGCTGGATTGGGGTGATCAACCAGGCATGGTAGCGATGACTGAAAAGCTGGCCCTGCGTCAAGGGGTTGGCGATGTGTTGGCAGAAGGGACACGGCTTGCTGCCAAGCACTTTGGCCATGCAGAATTGAGCATGGACGTGAAAGGTCAGGCGATTCCGGCATACGACCCACGCGGCATGAAAGGGATGGGTCTCGGGTATGCAACTAGCAATCGGGGTGCTTGCCATTTACGTGCTTACGTTGCGGCTGCTGAATTGAATATTATGCCGTTCCAAGGGCTTAGTGCAGATCCGCTGGCGTGGGAAGGCAAGGGTGGCTTGGTGAAAATCTTCCAAGACATTCATGCGTTCTCAGACAGTATGGATTTGTGTAAATTCAGTGCGTTTGCGATGGGTACGGATGAGTACGCACAGCAATATTCGGCAATGACGGGGATTCCGTTTACGTCGGATGATGTGCTGTTGGCAGGCGAACGGATTTACAATCTGGAACGCCATTATAACAATAAAGCTGGTCTGGCTGAGGGCAGTGATTACTTGCCAAAACGGTTCACGGATGAGGCATCAACGCAGCCCGGTTCGGAAGGACATGTCTGTGAATTGGATGATATGTTGGTGGAATATTATGCAGCTCGTGGTTGGGAGAATGGTGTTGTTACCGAAGCGAAGCTGAAGGAGTTGGAGATTGTTTAGATTGAAGTAAGAAGTAAGAGGTAAGAAGTAAGAAGAACACGGCCGTTTTCACAAACGGCCGTGTTTTTTTATTATTTATGCACCTGCACGCATTGTTTTTTTGTGGAATTGGGTTTTTATGGCGTTGATGGCGGTTTCGTCGCCGGAGAAGGCGACTTCGACTTGGCCGACGCGTAATGAGCCTACTTCGCGGGGTGGGAGTTTTGTGAGGTTAACGGTCCAGCCTTCGCCGGTGATTTGGGTGTCGGAAACGGCCGTTCCGCCCAACTCTTCCAAATATTCACGCAGCAGCCAAAGCGGGATGCCGTGTACTTCTTTCATTGGGATTTGCCACTGCTCATGTTAGCCTCCACCCACTGCGGGGAACACATCAACTTTGTCGCCTGCTTTGATGGGTGTATCGACAGCGTTGGAGAGGTAGGGGGCGTCACGGCCGTTTATAAACACATGCACATGCCGATACAGCTCCCCATCTTCATCTAGCAATTCTTTATCCATGGGAGGGAACCGTGTCACAATCGCAGTCAACAATTCACGCACGGTGATGTTAGCGGGCAAGTCGAATTCGACCGTTTTCTGACCGGCAATCGGTCGTAATGTGGCATAAAAATTCACTTTCATGGGCGGTTTTCCTGAGTACGAAACAATAGGTTTTGTATTTAGAAATCTGCGTTCTAACTCCGATCTGAAGGTTAGCAGGTTGTTTTTTAGAATAGCACGGCAAAAGCTACTTGCCAACCTATTCAACCAACTATCGGAATTTCCTCATTTTCCATTCGTTCTTGCACTAATGCCAGTAGTCGTGGTCGCATTTCGGCTGCCTGACCATAGCGTGCTTTGGCCGTTAGCAGCAGCGCTGTGTTTTGTCCCATTGCACCAGAGGCACTAATCACGTGCCATGGTTCTAGCAAATTAGGCAGCAAGGTGACTGCTTCTGTGGCTAATGCTTCCAGCAAGGGAATGGCTCGATTTATTTCAGAGGTGGGGACTGTCAAGGTGACATCGGCGGTGGAAAAACGGCCGCGACTAAAGTTGCGTACCAACCGAATTTCTCCATTGGGAATCGTTAGCAGTTCTCCAGTAGGCGCACGCAGCAGCGTTGTCCGTAAATTAACGATTTCTATCACGCCTTCAATACCACCACCAATTCCAGGTAATTCAACTTTTTCACCAACATCAAACGTATCTTCAAACATAAACCCAATACCAGTAAGAAAATCGCTGATCAAGGGACGCGCACCTAATCCAAATGCTGCTGAAAACAAGCCAACCATCCAGATAAGTGTCGCTGCATCGACAAAGAGTGACAGGCTGGACAGTGTCGCAATGGCAAAGGCCATAAAAGTGATGGCGCTGGCGAGCAGTCCCTGAAGTGTTGCCAATCGTTCTGTGCGCCATCGCCGATTGTCAGGGGAAAAGCGATTGAGCTGCACCAACCGCATCGAAATGCGCCGCGAGAGTCGAAATACAATCCAGGCGACCAGATAAAAGATGAGAATGAGAAGTAATCGCCCCCACCATGTTGAAAAAAATTCGGTTAATGCCTGAGTGTTTGGCATCGTTTAATCCTTTTGGGTTTGTTACAATTGGTCGCTTGAGGAACCAATTGGATGATGAATGAACCAAAAATTGACGACAAGACATTGTCGATTGTGATTGTAAATTATAACACTCGCCAACTTTTAGACGACTGTTTGCAGTCGTTGGTTGAGGCTGATTTACCTACGGGCGGTATGGAAGTGATTGTGGTGGATAATGCGTCGTCGGATGGCAGTCAGGCGATGGTGCAGCAGAAGTACCCGGATGTGAAGCTGGTTGCTAGTGAGGTAAATCGGGGGTTTTCGGCGGCGAATAATATGGGAACGGCCGTTTCCACCGGCAAATACATCCTTTTTCTCAACTCTGATACCCGTGTTGCCAAAGACGCGCTGAGTAAGCCCATCCAGTACATGGAAACGCATTCCGATGTGGGCGCATTAACCGTGCGGCTTGTCTACCCCAATGGGCAGCGTGATCCGGATAATCATCGTGGGTTTCCTACGCCTTGGAATGCGATGTGTCATTTCACCGGTTTGAGCAAATTCTTCCCCGACAATCCCCGCTACAATGGCTACTTCATGTCTTACGCAAACTTTGCCGAAACGCATCCCGTCGATGTGATAGCAGGTTCGTATATGCTGATGCCGATGGCGCTGTGCCGTGAGCTAAACGGCTGGGATGAAACGTACTTTTTCTATGGCGAAGACATTGATTTTTGCTACCGTATTCGACAGGCTGGGTATCAAATCATTTATTACCCGCATGTAGAAGTGTTGCATTACAAGGGGGCCAGCTCTGGCTTGCGTAAAGAGTCTGCCAACATTGCCAAACCACCGAAGGAAACGCGGGTGAAAGTAGCGAAAGAGTCGGTGCGTGCGATGCGGATTTTTTACAAGAAATTTTACAGCAAGCAGTATCCTTGGGTGGTAACGGCCGTTGTCCTATCAGGTATTCAACTACGAGGGTGGTTGCGCATTCTCAAGCATCAGCTCACGTGATTACCCTATTTTATTATTAACTTTCATCATTCGATGTCGAAATGATTGTTTTTGACAGTTGCATACTCCCCAATAAATTCACTCAATTCTCATTGCATGTTAGATTGTGGCTGTCTATTATTTTTGCATGAATAAGCGCCATAATCGTTTGATGTTCCTAGTTGGGTCTCCTTTGCTTCTGGCTTTATTATTGCTTACCGGTTTGATTAGCGCGATGGAAGGGGAAACGGCCGTTTCTACCCCTCCCACTCTCGATACCTTCGGCTACGGCTTTAACGTTGCTGCCTGGGACACCAGCCGCCTGCAATCAATGGGCTTCAACTGGATGAAAGTATTTAATACCCCTGGTGAAAAACAACCTGTAAATGTGTTGCTTCGATTGGATGCAAATGTCACTCATCTGAGCGATGTTGATGCCTTCGGGGACAACATTCAATCGATTGCCCAAAACAACGGTGCGTACATCGAAGCGTACGAAATTGGCAATGAACCCAATCTGGATGCATCGTACGGTTGGACGACTTCGCCGAATGCGGCTGATTATGTGACGTTGCTGTGTGAAGCATATGGCCGTATCAAAGCTGCCGATCCCAATGCGATTGTTGTCTCTGCTGGGCTTGCGCCAACGGGACGCGTAATCGGTGATTGGAACGGACATTCAGGTCACGAAGGTGGTTATCAGGATGAGCGGGAATTTTTCAAAGAATTTGTTGCAGCCGGAGGGGGTAATTGTGCTGATGTGATTGGCTACCATCCATACGGCTATGTAGTCGATTTTGACACCGCTCCCGACCCAGACCCAAATTGCACAAATGGCTTTTGCTTTCGTGGCGTTGAAAAGCTGTACGAGTTGATGCAGGCAAATGGCTTGGGCAATAAAAAAGTGTGGGCAACTGAATTTGGCTGGCTGGTGATGCCACCGGGTAGTTGTACAAGCGATGGTTCATGGGACGACCGTCTTTGGCAAACAGTGTCCGAAGCAGAACAAGCCACAAATTTGGTTGGTGCATTTGAGTATGCAACCACCCATTGGCCCTGGATGGAAGCCATGTTTGCTTTCAATCTCAATTTCAACAAGGCGGTTTACTATGAGCCATGTGAGCAAATGCGCTTTTATGCTGTGCAGGATCGCCCAGCAGAATCGGCCTTGTCTGAGATGCCTAAGGTGGCTGGTGCCGCCATTGGTGAATTGACTATTTCACCAACCAGCATTACTGAGATTATCACACCCACCCAGCAGCCTTACGCCATGACGCGAACGGTGACGCTGGAGAATACGGGGACGAAGGTGTTTTCGTATACGGTAACGGCCGTTTCCACCAACCCCCTCATCCCCACCATCATTACACCCACGGGTACACTCAACCCCAACGAGCAATCTTCATTTCAAGTCGTTATCGAAAGTGATGGGCGTTCGGTGGGTAGCTACAATGGCGCAGTTTCTATCGAAACAACCATTTCTACTGAAACTGAACCAACGACAATGCCAGTCACGCTGTTTATTTTCGACGAAATTTATCAAACATTCGTGCCTCTAATTTTACATAAACAATAACAATTTCAGCGTAAAGTTTGGATATATTCCCAAACTTTACGCTAAAACTGTAAACTCACCGCTTGACACCCCCCTTTTAAACAATGTACTATGCGCCGCACACTCTAACCCCATTTTGCCTTAAAGGAATTTGAATGAACGGCATTTCGCCTAATTGCAAAACAGCCGTTTTCTACATGCTTAAAGGTAAAGATATTGACAATGCTGCAACGCGAAACAATCGATCCCCCGCTGCAAAAATGGCAACAAGCAGTCTGGTTGCTAATAGCACTGATAACACCTTTGTTTGTGAATTTTTGGGTTGAACAGCAGTTCGAAGCATCCAAGATATGGTTGTTTCGCACATTGGTCTGGGCGTTATTCGTTTTATGGTTGGCTGGATGGCTGACCGGTTTACGGTACAAGCCGCTTTCCACACCAGTCCGAAATGTCACCATTGCCCTCATTCTCATTCTTCTCCTTTCAACTATGTTGAGTACCCAGCACACCATCGCCATCTTTGGCACATTGGATCGTGCCAATGGCGTTGTGACGCAAATAAGCTACCTGCTGCTTTTTCTGTGTGTGGCGACACAAATTGATTCCCAAAATAGTTGGCAGTTGCTCATTGTTGTTGTGTTAACGGCCGTTCCCATCTGTTTGTTGGCTCTTGTTCAAGCAACTGGCTGGCAGCCACTTCCCGTATTTACCGATGCCCGCAGCCCAATTACAACCACACTTGGTCGAGCTAACTTCACCGGAGCATATCTGGCGCTGCTGCTACCTTTAACCCTCGCTGCCGCTCTGTCCGCTGCCCAAAACTGGTGGCGCAGCAGTATGGGTTTGTTGGTTGTCCTCGAACTCGTTGTCATTGCATTGACTCAAGCACGAGCCGCATGGATCGCTGCTTGCGTTGGCATTGGCGTGTTTGTGTGGCTGCGGATGTCGCCTAAGTGGTCGTGGCGGGTGCAATGGGTCAGCGCTATCGGAGGGATTGCTGTGCTGGTTGCGGGTCTGCTGCTGCTTTTGCAGCGCGGCATTGCCAATGGCGGATCGATTGCAGCCCGCTGGACGATTTGGCAAGCATCTTTGCGCCTGCTGTGGCCTCGTTTGTGGCTTGGTTATGGGGCAGACACGCTGGAACTGCATTTCCCATCAGTTTATCCGCCGCAGCTTGTTTACTATCAGGGGCGCGGGGTTGTTGTGGATCGCGCCCACAATTGGCTGCTCGATTGGTCGCTCAATTATGGGGTGGTGGCAACGGCCGTTTTCATTGCACTCATCATTTTTATTTTGCGACAGGGCTGGAAGTACATTAAAGGTTCTCAAAATGAACAAATTCTCGGCTCTCGTTGGGTGGCGGCTTGTATGGCCAGCGTTTGTGCGCAGCTTGTGGGTAATCTATTTTTATTTGAGGTAGCGGCAACGGCCGTTTTGTTTTGGATGCTGCTGGGGGTGATAACGGCCGTCACTTCGCAAACGCAAACCCGTTCAGCACAAATTTCTCTGCTGCCCTGGGTGCGAACGAGTGTGATAGCAGCGAGTGTGATCATTTTGGGCTGGGCCATTTGGCAAAGCAATGTGCGTCCACTGCTGGCCGATATGCACAGTTGGCGGGGTACAAATGCATTGAGTCAGGGGGATGCTGTGGCTGCGTTGGTGGAATATGAAACGGCCGTCACCCATCAACCGCACCGGTCTGCTTACCATGTTGCCCTGGCATTGACGTCCGCGCAGCTTGGCGATTTTGTACAGGCAAACCGGTCCATGCATGCTGCCATCACTTTGCGCCCCACTGATCCGGTGCTTTATGCCCACCTCGCTGCCCTGCATGCTCATGAATCGCGAGAAACACCTGAAAAAATCACGATGGCCTACGCTGCATACGAACAGGCACTTTCGCTGGCTCCCACGATTGCGATCACCTACCAAAATTATGCTGATGCCGCTTTGCGGTCAGGCGATGGCGAGCTGGCACGCATTCAGGCCCAGCACGCGGTTGATTTGGATGCGACTGATGGCATAGCGTTTGGCATTTTAGGCTGGGTACATTTGCAAAATGGCAGCTTAGTGGCAGCACATGAAGCGTTTTTGCAAGCTGTGAAATGGGAGCCTGAATCAGCCGATTTTCACTTTGGGTTGGCCCTTGTGAACTACCAACAAAGTCATTTTAATGCGGCGCGTCAATCATTGACACAAAGCTTGATGCGCGATCCGACTTACGCGCCTGCATTGTCGTTACAAGTTCAATTGCAAGATAAATAAGCTTGTTTTTATTGTGAAGATTGTGTGTTTTATAAGGAGAAAACATGAACCTCAAAGATTATTTCCTCAAATTGTGGTGGTGGCACTTGGTTTGCTGCTGCTTGGTGGATTGGGTGCGTATTGGCCCAGTTGGGTAGGTGCGGATGCCGCACATTCCACCACGGCTGTAAATGCAACGGTTGATAACGCGATTACCTATCAGGGCTACCTCACCGATGACAATAATGTGCCGCCCAACACCACACTCACCATGCGTTTTATTATTTTCAATGATGCTGTTGCTGGCACAACATTGTGGGATAGTGGCAATATGAGCGTTGCGGTCAATGACGGTCTGTTTGAAGTGAAACTGCCGATAGATGACGATATTTTTAATGGCGAAGAGCTGTGGGTGTCCCAAATAATTGATGGGGAAGTGCTCACACCGCGTCAGGAGATTTTGCCAGCGCCGATGGCGCACACGCTGCGTCCGGGTGCGATTGTGAAAGGCACAGCGAATGCGATTTCTAACAACTATCTGCTCGAAGTTGACATGAACAATGATGCATTTGGCTTTAATCGAGGTGCGATTTCGGGGAGAACGACAACGGGTAATGCGATTTATGGGCTGGCGAATAACGGCCGTGCCATTTATGGTCAAACGCGAGATGGCTATGCAGTCTATGGCTTTGATGGGGGCAGCAATGCCAATCAAGGGTATGCGGGCTACTTCTACAGCACCAATGGCATCGGTGTTTATGGCTACAGCAACGGCAATCGTGCGCATCCAAATATTTTGGCTCCTGGTGTTTATGGTCAAAGCAATCAAGGTGTAGGCGTTTATGGACGTGGTGACACATCCAACAGTCACACCTTTTATAACGAAGGTGGTTACTTTGAAGGTGGTAAGGGTCTCTACGCCCGAGGAACTGACCCCGCAGGCGAGCAAGGGTATGGCGCACGCATCTTCAGCAGCAGCTATCGCGGTATGTATGTAACAGGCAGCAATGGATATTATGATGCTTATTTTGGAGGAGTTGGTGGCATCAGTACAAGTTCGATTACAGATCGTGTTTCAAGCACGCAATCCATTGTCGTTAATTTGGGGAGCACGGCCATCAAGCCAGGTGATTTGGTCGCTATGGTTGGCGTTGCTGAATCGCCAGAAGAAGGTCAGCCGATGTTGGCTGTGGCGAAGGTTGATGTGAACAATCGCAATGCTGTGATTGGTGTGGCAAAAACGGCCGTTTCCGTCACAACTGTCACCCCTCAAAACGGCGGCGAGTACACGGACTTTGCACCTTCTGCTGGTACGGTTGGGCCTGATGGCTATTTGGTGATTGTGACGGAAGGGTTGGTAACGGCCGTTAACGTAGACAGTCTCGCATTAGTCGCTAACCTAAACATTGGCGACAAAATCTCCATGACAACAAGCGGGGAGAATGAAATGGCCGCCAGTGCAGTTATTGATGCGATTACCTTAGGCAAAGTAGCCGGTCCAATCGACGAAACAAACGGCACCATTCCTATGTTTTTGGACATCGATTAGGAGGTCAGCTATGAAAAAACAGCGCAAGCTTTTACTGATTGCCCTGTTGCTGCTGTTAATCTCCTTTGGGATTGTGGTGGCACAAACGTCAACAAATTTCAACTCGCTTCGCTTTGTGATGTTAAGTGGCGGAACATCCGACTCAGACAATTACAATGTCACTTCTGTTATCGGTCAACCGACCACGGGTGATTCGAGCAGCTCTAGTTTCAAAGCCACAGGTGGGTTCCTTTTTCCCATCCAGTCATCCAATCCAGATTCAGCCCAAGGCCGAAAAATATATTTGCCGTTGATTCTCAGATAAACGCTAAAAACCACTCGGAGGCTTAACGCTGCAATTACTGACAGTGTGCGGTGCTCGATGTCAGTGATGTACGCTTAGCTTCCGGGTGGAAATGTGCAATCCTCCAAATTGTTGACGATTACGGCCGTTGTTACTATCCTCATAATATGTCCTTTGCGGAAACCCATTCGGAAAAAGTTGAAAGATTGCGGATCCAGCTAGAAAAGGTGCATCAAATGCTGGTTAATGGTGAGGCAGAGTTGGCCGATCAGAAAGCTGATATTCAAGCATTTGAGTTTGAGTTTGCAGCGCATGTGGGGCAGCTGCTGGATCAATTAGCTGCTGTTGAGGTACAGGTTAATCAGTATTTGGCACGCATACAGCAAATGCGCGATGAAACCCAATTTGGTGAGGGATATGAATCGGTGGATAGACAATTTGAACGGTCCTGGCGCACGTCACCTCAAAAAGAAGCTGTTCCTCCACCAACTAAACCCCCTACGACACCGAACGAGGCGCAAATAAAAAAGTTGTATCGGCGGTTAGCGCGTGCTTTTCACCCGGATATGGCTCAAGATGATGCAGATCGTGCCTATCGTACCGAGATGATGGCGGCGGTGAATGATGCCTATGCGGCACGCAGTATGGCAGAACTAATGGCAATTGAACGTGAATTAGCAGGTCGCAAAAAAAGCGAAGATAAATTGGATCCGCGTGACGCGCTTTCTGATGTCGATATGATTGCAGCGTTGCAAAACGAAATAAAACGCTGTCGTCGTCGCTTGCAGGAGATTGAGTTGGAAATGCAAACAATGCACAACCAACCGATGGTGGCGTTGGCATTGGAAATGAAGCTGGCAAAGCAAGAAGGGCGAAATTTGTTAGATGAAATGGTTGCTGAACTGGAGCGCAAGATTGCACGTAAATCGGTGGAATTGGACATGCTGCGTTCACAATTCACAGATTTGTTTTAGTCCCAGAGGTGCGACGCACTTTTAAACGGTATTGTTATAGCGCATTACTTTGGAAAAAGTGCGTCGCACCTGAACGGTTACGTTTTCTGACACAATTTACGGAAAGTTTATGACTTTTAATGGTAAAGTGGTGTCTAATTTGTCAAAGTATGTTATTTAGATTAGCGTTGTTTATCATCAAATATCAGGAGTATTGTCGCAGTACAACCTTCCCCTGTTCATGTTCTAGTGAAAACTTTAAACTGTATTAAGGTATTGATTTTTCTTGCAGTAATGGAGTAATGGTATGAGTAGTAAAGTCCCAGAAAATGAATTAGCGCAATTGAAAACGGCCGTTTCTTATCTCATTGGCCTATTAGAAGAAGGTTCCCTCGTCATGCGCTACCACAAAGAGACCCGTGAGGAAATTGCCGACGTCTTGCATCACTTAATGCATAAAGTTGAAGGATTGCCAGACGGTCTGCCAGAAAATCTGGTACAGGCAACAGCAGTTCGGGCCATTGTGGAGGCATCAGACAAACATAATCTGGTACAAATATCTGAGAGAGAAGAAAAACTGGCCCGTTACACCCGCGAGGCCGAAGTTGATGCCAGTATTCATGGGCATTTGCTGGGACCGTGGGAGCAAGTACCCGGCTCAGAAATGGAATTTCAAGCTACCTGCCAAAATTGTGGGGGTTTTGTCTATGTGAGCCACGAAAGCAAATTTAATCTCTTGCTTGAATCCTGCGAGCGCATGCATTTGGAAGACGCTTAATTGCCAAATGGAAGCATCATAACTAGTTTGTCGATGGCTGTTAAAGTCGCCGCTAATGCCGGTAAATTTGCGTGTACATCGGTAAAGATAGCTAACTTCATGACAATAAAACATCCTTTATCAAAATGTTGTCGATCAGGCGGGTGGTTCCGAAAAAGACAGCCATCGACAATAGGACACTATTTTCAATCTCATCCAATTCGGCCAATGTTAATGGGTCAGCGGCACTAACATAGTCGAGGCGGGCTAATGACTCGGCGGTGATGATGTCGGTCATGAGCTGCCGCAGTTGGCTGCCGCTGCGAGTGCCTTCATGAACGGCCGTTTCCGCTGTCCGTAACGCCTGATTCAACACCGTTGCCGCCTGTCGTTGCTCAGAATTCAAATATCTATTGCGCGAACTGAGTGCCAGCCCGTCTGGTTCGCGCACGATGGGGCAAACAATCATCTCCAGATTGAAGTTCAAATCTTGAACCATTTGCTTCAACACTGCCGCTTGCTGCGCATCCTTTTGCCCAAAATAGGCGCGAGTTGGCTGCACAATGTTAAACAATTTGGCAACAACTGTGGCGACGCCTAAAAAATGCGTGGGTCGAGAAGACCCTTCGAGTGGTTTGGTGACATGTGCCAGATGAATTTCTGTCTGAAAGTTTGGTGGATACATTTCCCCGTCCGCTGGTACAAAAACGAGGTCTACGCTTTCTTGTTTAAGCAAAGCAAAATCACGCGCTAAGGCGCGTGGATATGTGCTTAAATCTTCGTTTGGTGCAAACTGTGTCGGATTTACAAAAATCGTGGCAGCCACGCGCTCATTTTCGTTATGCGCACGGCGAGCCAACGATAAATGCCCTTCGTGTAGATACCCCATTGTCGGAACCAGCCCCCAACTTAATTTAGGATTGGCCCAACGAGCAGCACGTACTTCGGCGATAGTTTTGGCAATGATCATGGTTTACCTCTTGAAATGCTGACAGGCTAAATCTTCATTATTTGTTGTAACTCAGCGATTGTCATTGGTGAGTCGCTGATGGATTGGACTAATTTTAATAGCTGTTGGTTGATGGGGGTAGGGGTATTTGCTAAACGGCCGTTTTTCACTACCTCTCCACAAATTGCTTCAATTTCAGTGGGTGCGCCGCGCAGCACGTCTTGCAGCATGGATGAGCGATTTGGGGCGGTAGCCTGGGCGACGGCTAATGTGCGTTTGGCAGCGTCTGGATAGGGCAGTTGGATACCGAGCTTGTGTGCCACTGCTTCTACTTCTTTGGCCGCCGCCGCCATGATGGCGCGGGTGATTGGGTTTTCAGCCAGGAAACCATTTGGTACACGCAGCAGCGCGGTTAATGGATTAATGCCTGCGTTAATCACTAATTTACCCCAAATTAGGCTGTCTACTTCGTTGCTGATGTGAGTTTCTAGGCCTTTTTGATTGAGTATTTCAACCAATGGCTTAATGATGTGTGCTGTGGCATTGGTGGTGGCGATGTGGGTGACACCATGCCCTGCGAAGCGCACGTGCCCTGGTTTAACGATGTTGGCTCCGGCGGATGTGGTGCCTAAGGTGGCGTGGGTGGGACCGAGAACGGCCGTTAACTTCTCCAAATTCCCCAATCCATTCTGTAAGGTCAGTGCCACACCGTCAGGAGCCAACACCTTATGAACTAACTGAGCGGTTTGTGTGGTTTGCCAACTTTTTGTCAGCACGATAGCTAAATCGACGGGGGCCGCGTCGTGGGGGTTGTTGGTGGCGCGGATGGGGTGGTGGGTGAAACGGCCGTTTACCCCCTCCAATGACAACCCATTTTGCTGAATGGCTGCCAACTGCTCCGGCCAATTGCCAACCATGACCACATCGGCTGCATCATACAGATGAGCCGCAAATAAACACCCCATTGCGCCGGTGCCGATGATTGCAATTTTCATAGAGCAAGAGGGAAACAAAAAACAAAAAACATAAAACAAAAAACGGAAAATGAGAACACGCTACCCGTTACTTGCCACTTACCACTACTCTTTAATTGCTTGTAAAAAGGCATCTAGCTCTTCCTGATTTATGCTGTAGGTGTGCTTTTCGGCCGGGAATTTGTGGGTTTGGACGTCAGTGCAGAAGGTGGCGATGGCGGTGGTGATGTCGGAGCCGGTGGAGGCATATTGTTTGACGAATTTGGGGGTGAAGCGGTCGAACATGCCCAGCATGTCGTGGTAGACGAGTACTTGGCCGTCACACTCTACGCCTGCGCCGATGCCGATGGTGGGAAGATCTAGGTGTTTGCTGATGGCGGCGGCGACGGGGGCGGGTACGGCTTCAAGGACGATGGCGAAGCAGCCTGCTGCTTGCAAAATGAGGGCATCTTCGAGCATGTGGTGGGCGGAAACGGCCGTTTTCCCCTGCACCTTGTATCCCCCCAAACTTGTTGCTGTTTGGGGTGTTAGCCCCAAATGCCCCATCACCGGAATGCCAACACTTACGATTGCTTTGATAGTTGCGGCCATTTCACGCCCACCTTCCAACTTCACCGCATCCATGCCGCCTTCTTGCAAAAATCGACCTGCATTGCGTACCGCCTCGGTTGTGTCGGCCTGGTATGACATAAACGGCATGTCGCCAATCAAAAACGCATGTTTTGTGCCGCGAGCCACCGCTTTGCAATGGTGCAGCATGTCAGCCATCGTTACCGAGACCGTGTTGTCATATCCTAGCATCACCATGCCCAGCGAATCGCCCACTAAA
>QQUD01000880.1 GCA_008501785.1 Chloroflexota bacterium | reverse complement strand
ATGCTGCATGCGATGTTTTTGTCGCTGCCGGGCACGCCGATTGTGTATTATGGTGATGAGATTGGGATGGGGGACAATATTTGGCTGCCGGACCGGCATGGGTGCCGCACGCCGATGCAGTGGGATGCGAGTAAGAATGCTGGTTTTTCGACGGCGGATGAGACGTATTTCCCGGTGCATACGGATGATGTGTTTGGGTATGAAAAGGTGAATGTGGCGGCTCAGGAGGATGATCCTGAGTCGTATTTGGGGATGATGCGCTTTTTGTTGGAGACGCGGCGCGGGCAGGTGGCGCTGCGAAGGGGGGATTTTGGGTTTGTGGAGGTTTGGCGGGGGAGTGTGAGGGAAACGGCCGTTCTCGCCTACACTCGTCAATTTAAAAATGAACAGGTGCTGTGTGTGTTCAATTTAAGTGATCAACCGAAAATTGCGCAGCTGGTTTTGCCTGGAAATCACGCGCCGCTAACGAATTTGTTGAGTCCAGAGAGTGAACCGGTTCGTGATGTGTCGAGTGTTAAGCTGGCAGCGTATGAGGCTTGTTGGTTTGTGAGGGATGGCAACAACGGATAGGAGAAAGGAACGGATTTTTTGGAGAGGAGGAGGACGGCGAATGATAGGAATCAACGAATAATGTGTGTGCGTTTTGGGATTCTTTTAGTGAGGAAATGAGAATGAATAAGAAATTAGATACCACTATTCACAAAAGAGATAATGGGAATGAAGCTGGGCTTCATTTAGAATGGAAACCTCCCGAGATTGATGCAAATTCTGTAAAAACCGGCGATATGCCGGGTGACAAAGTTCAAATCAATCAGACGCATATTGAAAAAGCAAACATTATTTTTCCACGTTTGCTGCAAAAACTTGAAAGTCTGGACGGCCAGCGGCTTGTTGTTTCCGTTTATGGCGGATCGGGTTCGGGGAAATCTGAAATTGGGTCCATATTAGGGTATTACTATAATCAACAGAATTACGCCTCCTATATTCTGTCAGGGGACAATTATCCACGCCGAGTCCCTAAATTTAATGATAATGAGCGTTTAACCATTTACAGAAATGCCGGATTAAATGCACTCGCCAAAAACAAGCAGTTCTCGAATGATTGGATGGTAAAGCTCCATCAAAAATGGCCAGACATGGAAGATATTAATCCAAAGACCTTTACCTCTGATGAATCAGTCTGGATGAATGAATATTTCAATGCTGGAAAAGAGGCGCTGGCGAGCTATCTAGGCACTGAAAAAGAAACCGATTTTTCAATGGTCAACCACATTATCAAGTTGTTCAAGGCTGGCGAAAACAGAATCAATTTGAAACGGATGGGAAGAACGACAGAAGATATTCGTTATGAAGCAGTCGATTTTTCCGGCGTGCGAGTGTTGATTATTGAGTGGACGCATGGCAACAATAAACTGCTGGCAGGAGTTGACTTCCCGATATTTTTGTTCAGCTCACCGGCTGAAACTCTGGCACACCGACTGGCGCGTGGTCGTGATAAAAACACCGACAGTCCCTTGATTAACCTGGTATTGGAACTTGAGCAAGAAAAACTGATTAGTCAGGCGGGCACTGCCAAACTGATTATTTCAAAGAATGGGGAACTGATTTCACTGGCAGAACTGCATAATCGGCTTACGTGATCAGTAGAAAGTTTTCGGAAAAAGGGCGAAACGCAGATTATGAAGATTGCTACGCAGATGACACAGATTTAAGAAAAGATTTTGAAAAATCTGCGAAATATGCGCCTAAATCTGCGAAAACTACGTTTAAGAATTTTGCTTTTTGCTGATTACCGAAAAGCAAAAGAGAAAATAGGAAGATAGAAATGAAACCAAAAGGTGATGGTTTGCCCAATGGAGTCATGTTTAATGCATATCCTGATAGCTGCGGTGGCTCCCTCGATAAAATAGTTGAACTGTTGAGAAAAGATGCATTTGAGGATGTTTTTTCTCTGTTTTATATTTTGCCTTCCGTGTTTAACTCAGATTTAGATCGCGGCTTTTCGATAGTTGATTATGGTATTAATAATGTCATTGCCACCGAAAAGGATGTGCATGATTTACAAGCGCTTGATATTGAATTGAAGCTTGATTTCGTTTTGAATCATATCTCGGTTCAGTCTCACCAATTTCAAGATATGTTGAAAAATGGAGAAGATTCACCTTATATCGATTTCTTTGTAGATTGGAATAAGTTTTGGGCGGGGCATGGAGAAATGGGACCGGGTGGTTACATCATTCCAGATGAAAAGCATTTGAAAAAGCTGTTCATGAGAAAGCCTGAGCTGCCCATTCTGAAAGTGCCTTTTCCTGATGGAACTAGCCGTTTTTATTGGAACACGTTCTATCAGAAAGTGACAGTTGTGCCACCGGATGCCGCAGATTTGCAGGCCATTGAGGGCTTGACTGCCGAGGATGCTGAGACAGTTGTTTCACTTATCAAGGCTTCTGTAAAAAATGGCGATTCCATCTATGAAATTGATCTGGGCGCGTATGAACCACATCAATCTCAGATTCTTAGATTTATCGAGCGCAACTGCATACACTATCTGGGCCAGATGGATTTGAATGCAAAATCTGAAATGGTTTGGGATTATTATGAGCAAACTCTGAAACAAATGAAGGATTACGGAGCCAAAATCATTCGGCTTGATGCGTTTGCCTATCTGCACAAAGAAGTTGGTCGGAGTAACTTTTTTAATGAGCCGGGTACTTGGGAGTACATCAATCGGCTGAAGCAGCTTGCAGACAAGTATGGTTTATTGCTGCTGCCGGAGATTCATTCACAATACGATGAAAAAATCCATGAAAAGCTGGCGCATAATGGGTTTGCGCTCTATGACTTTTTCTTTCCGGGTTTGGTAATTAATGCGTTGGAGAGTGGAAAGAATGGTTATTTGGTTAAGTGGATTCGGGAAGTTGTGGAGAATGGATTTGTCACGGTAAACATGTTAGGTTGTCACGACGGGATTCCTTTGTTAGACATCAAGGGACTGTTGGATGAGCAATCAATTGATGAGATGATTGACGTGATTTTGGACCGGGGTGGCATGGTCAAAAATCTATTTGGGCCTGACGGAAAGAAGATTTCTTATTATCAGGTAAATGCGACCTTTTTCAGCGCATTAGATGAGAATCACAAGAAATTCTTGTTGGCCAGGGCTATCCAGATGTTTATGCCGGGGATACCAGAAGTTTGGTATCTTGATTTATTTGCGGGAACGAATGATCATGAGGCCGCCGAAAAAGGTGGGCACAAAGAAATTAATCGAACCGATCTTTCGATGGCGGAAATTGAAACCAGGTTACAAACAAGCATCGTTCAGGAGCAGTTGAACCTTTTGAGATTCAGAAATACGTTTCCTGCTTTTGGTTTAGATGCTGACTTGACGATACAAGATTCTGACGAACATCAACTTACACTTGTCTGGTCAAAAGATGGATATGAGGCTTCACTTCATGCAGATTTACGCAGCTATGAATATGATATTGTATGTTCTAGTAATGATGAAAAGAAGGTTTTTCGATTGACGTCATAAACAGATTTTTCGAGTCTGCCGTAGCAAACGTGGAAGAAGGAAATTGGACGCAGGTTTACGCGGATAGATGCGGATGAAGGACCAGAAAAATCTGCGAAATCATGAGAACCTATGTCATTTGCGTTCTATTTCCTGGCAGGTGAACTGATTAGATGAAGAACTGTTGGACACCTTAGGGGAGGTTGTGCTAAAACCGTACCAATTTGTTGATTATAGAAGAAGGGCGATAGCTAGTCAGCACTTCAGCTTGTCAGCCAGTCAGCAAAAAGCTGAAGTGCTGATATGCTGAAATGCTGAAATGCTTTTGAGGAGTAATAAGATGGCGAATTTTTACGGCGGCATTGAGGCTGGTGGGACGAAGTTTGTGTGTGCGGTGGGGAGTGGGCCGGATGATATTCGGGATGAGATTCGGTTTCCGACGATGAAGCCGGAGGAGACGATTCCGAAGGCGATTGCGTTTTTTAGAGAGCAGGAAGAGAAGCATGGGAAGTTAACGGCCGTTGGCATTGCCGCATTTGGCCCATTGGACCCCCATTTGGATTCCCCCCAGTTTGGTTACATCACCACCACCCCAAAACCGGGCTGGGCGAATATCGATTTGGCTGGCGCGATTCAAAAGGCGCTGGATGTGCCTGTTGGGTTTGATACTGATGTGAATGGGGCTGCTTTGGGTGAATGGGGTTGGGGTTCAGCGCAGGGACTTGATACGTTTATTTATTTGACCATTGGCACGGGTGTTGGT
>QQUD01000417.1 GCA_008501785.1 Chloroflexota bacterium | reverse complement strand
GTGCAGTACCAAATTGAACCAAACCCAATCGAGGCATTATTAGATACTTTTTTGTGGCGCGGAAGAGGAAGATTGGGACGGCAAAAAAGCCAAATGTTAATACAACTGCCGCTGTGGATGGGTCGTCTGGGTGAGCGACGAGCAGGAGCCAAATGACCATTGGCAGCAGCATTAGCCCCAGGTAAATGTCCCAAATTCCATCTTGAAATGTCGATTTGAATGCGCGTCGTTCTAATTCTTTTAAATCAATATTTGTTGTCATGGCAAACCTCTGTTCCTCCAATCATTCAGGGTGCGGAATCGAGTGTGTTTGCAAAAAGCGAACAAACAATATGACCCCGATACTGATCATGATGGATGAAAATAACAGGCTGCCCACTGGAAATGTGATGCCGAACAACTCGTCCACCAGAATATTCAATGGAAAAGCCAATCCGAAAAACCATCCGTACACGTAGGCACGGGAAAAATCCATGTTGTAGGCTAGGAGGGAGAAGATGGAAACGGCCGTTACCAAAAACAACCCAAATATTGCAATCAGCCCACCACTAGCCCATGGAATCGCTGGTTGGTTAACTGCTGCTCTGTACGCAATGATGACAGTAGCAAAAACAACGACACCAACCAAAGTTGAGATTGAGTACACAAGGGACATCTTTTTCTTTTTGCGGCTGCGTTCTGCCCCAAAGTGTGCCAGGCCAGCGCGAGGCATCACAATATTTCTTTTGGCGGTTTTGAACGCAATTAAGACAATTGTGACAAATCCTGCGAGCAACCCTAAAATCAATATGGGGGAATACCCTGCTCGATAAAGCATGGGACCAAACATCATTTGCAGCAGTAGCAATCCTAACAGCATGTCCCACAAGCCGTCCTCATAGTTTGAGCGAAAGGCTTGACGTTCTAGTTCCTGTAAATCAATATTGTTTGTCATATATTTCTCCCATATTACAATTACCAATAACTTTGTGTAAATTTTTACTTTGTGTTGCAAAGTTAATTGCGACAATTATATGCTTGATATTATTGCGTTGTCAAGAGGGAGAGATTGGTATGTGACAAAGATCACATGGGAGATATGACAGAGGAAAATTCATGAACGTGGCACGATCTTCGGATATTCTCAGGGCAAGCATACCACGATTGAAAATTCGTAGGTCAAGACAGCGCCTTGACCATTGAAGCCATCATTTCGCCTGCCGAAATGTGCCCCCAGGGCGTTTTGTGAACTGCCTCTCAATTTGGTGTGTCTAGTTTTGCTAGCCAGTCAAGCGAGTGCTGCCGTTCCTGCAAAAAATCAGCGAGTGATTCGGCATAGTCACGCTCGTTGTACTGTCGTTGAGTGACCCAACCTTGTGGATCAATCCGTGTCCAGGGTTCATCAGGTCGATGCAAAATTAAATCCAGATGTTAGGGTGTGGCGTTTGGGAGCATGCGTTGCGCAATGGTGCGCAGTTGTTGGTAGCTGACTGGCTTGACAAGTATCATATCGACCATTCCCTGGTAAAAACCAGCGCGAGTTCCTTCGACACTGGTCATGAAAATGCGGGTATCGTCGAAGCGTTGGTCGCTGCGAATGGTTTTGAGGATAGTTTCGCCGTTGGCACCGGGTAGCTGGAGATCGAGAAGGATGAGGTGGGGAACGGCCGTTTTCAACTCTACAAGCGCCTCATCCCCATCATGAATGATTTGTGTTTTAAACCCAGCATCTTGCAGCGCACTTTCAAAAAATGTCGCTAACATATCATCATCTTCGATTACAAATGCAAAAGGCGTGTCCATACTTCAACTCTTTATTTCAGTCTAATTTATCAGGTTGTTTGAAAGCTGTAGAGAGTGCTGATGATTAGATATGAGAGATTCAGAGATTGGGAGATTCAAGACTGAAAATTTTCAATCGCCCAATCGCTTATTTGTCAAAACGGCCGTTATTCTGTTCCAATAACGCCACAATTTTGGTTAATAGTCGAGAAAAATTAACCGGTTTTGTCTCAAATTCATCACATCCTGCACCCAAACTCTTTTCACGATCACCCGATAAGGCATGTGCAGTGAGAGCAATAATGGGAATGTGTTGCGTGTTGCCTTGTTCTTTCAGCAGATGTGAAGCTTCCCAGCCATCAATGACGGGTAAACTCATGTCCATTAAAATCAGATCAGGCTGTTCTTGAATGGCCTGATTAATACCCGATTGTCCGTCTGAGGCAATCAGTACTTCGAAATTACGTATTGTCAAACGTTCGGATAAAATATCCTGAAGCATCGCATTGTCTTCAATTAGTAAAATTTTACACACGAGCCAATTGTTCCTGTTTATTTGGTACTTCATGACGCTGCCAGGGTAGATAAACTGTAAATATGGAGCCTTGCCCCGGCATACTTTCGACTTGAATAGTGCCCCCTAAAATATGGCATAAATGGCGGCTGATTGACAATCCCAAACCGGTACCACCATAGCTTTTGGTGGTGGAAAGCTCTGCCTGCACAAATGGTTCAAACAACGTTTCGATTTGATCATCAGACAGGCCTATGCCTGTGTCGCTTACCTGAAAAACGAGTTGGGGAACAGCACTGCCGTTTTCGCCTGATTTTGCGTTGGTTTGGCTAAATACGCTTAATTCAATACGGCCGTTTTCCGTAAACTTGGCCGCATTGCTCAATAGATTGAGCAATATCTGCCGCAATTTCACTTCATCCGTCAATAAAGAATCAACTTCAGGGGCTATAATCATATCCACAACATTCCCATTTTGTGTGAGTAATGGAATAACCGAATCGGTTACGCTTTCAATCAGCTCGGGTACATTGCATATCGTTTCATACAATTCCATGCGACCCGCTTCAATTTTGGACAAATCGAGCAGTTCGCTAATGATGGTTAACAGATGATCGGCTGACCATTTAATCTTTTCTAACCGGTCTGGAAGCAGTTCATACTGGTTATCAGACGTTAGCTCCTGTAAAAGTTCTGCATACCCAATGATGACAGTTAGCGGTGTGCGCAGTTCATGGCTCATATTGGCGAGAAACGTGCTTTTGGCACGGTTGGCAGTTTCGGCGGCTTCTTTTGCTAACCGGAGTTCGTCTGCAACCTGCTTATGTTCGGTGGTGTCGTGCAGCATGACAAGACGGCCGTTTACTCCCCCTTGTTTATTCAGCAGCGGCGAAATCCGCAAATCATAAAATCGCTCCTGCTCACCATCATGAAACATAACTTCTTTATGAATCTGTATCTCGTCACGAAATTTTTCGATTAAATGAGGCCATGCCTTAAACAATTCAGCAGCAGGTTGTCCCACAATCCAGCCATCAATATCGCCAAGCAGGCGACGTGCCGCCGGATTAATGTCAATCACACGATTTTTGCTATCCAGCACAAACATGGCGTCGTTCAAATTTTCGACCACATTATTGCGGGCAATCGGAGCAATATCGATAAAGCTGTATCCAAAAATAGCCCACGACATCAAAATGCCGGTGCCTAAAAATGAGAAGGGGGTTGGATCGAGTGTAGGTCCTGACTTCGCAAAAAAGACAAAAAAGATATTTGCCACCCAGGGAATCAACGCACCTACAAAAACAATCCCCATTTGTCGACGATAAATGCGTGAGGAACGGAAAAAACCAATGCCCAAAATGACGGTTCCCAGCACCAACAGCAAATATGAATAGGCAGTATGGACCCAGAATGAAGGGCCGCGCACGATCTCCAACAATGGCATCAAATCAGTCATAGTCATTGTCACAGATTGCCGGAATAAATGGTGGAAATTATCCGTCCAAATGAGCAGCATGATGATGGCTGGCTCAAAAAACAACAAGCTGATATTTCGCACAGTCAACAATCGGGAGCGACCACTATACTCTAACGAGAAAATCAACCATGCAACAGGTAGCGATGTGATGCCAAAATATGAGATATTGGCCCAAAATAGGCTTGTGTTAATGTCACGTCCGCTTATTTCGAAAGTGTAGCCAATCAGCCAAATAGCCACACCTAGCATCAGCAATAAAAATGGTTTGGCACCTGCGGCTTGGCGGCGGGGCAGGGCGTAGATGATAAGTATGATGGAAACGGCCGTTGCCATCACCAACGGGATTAACAATGGGGTATATTCAAAACTCATAGCGTGACCTCCTGATGACGCAGTTCGCCATCAACCCCATCTGGACACTTCATGGGCAGTTGTACAGTAAAGGTAGACCCTTTACCCACTTCACTAGTTACGGTGATACTCCCACCCATCATCTCACACAAACTTTTACAAATTGCCAGCCCC
>QQUD01000554.1 GCA_008501785.1 Chloroflexota bacterium | reverse complement strand
ACCTCTGCCCCTAGCGTTTCAATCCCACGTGAAAAGGTCTTATTTGCCATATAGTTTTTCAAAATATCAACCAAAGCCTTGTCTACACGCTTCTGCTTGCCAGCAAACGCATCAAAGGCCACCGTGTCCCAATAGCCCACCAACCCAATCCGTCCGGTCGCACTATTCACAAACAACTTTGCCGCCGTAACTTCACCACCAGAAATCAAGATGCCATGTGGTGAAAACTCAGAATAAATATGGGATTTACCTGTTCCCTTTGGCCCTAGATCAATCAAATTGCAGTTCCTTTCACAGAAAGGAATCAACCGCACCAGTTGCAACAGGGACTCTATGCCAATCTGCAAGCCTCTGCCCTGGAGATTGTTGCAGCCCTGGAGCAAGCCATCACCGATTTTATTGGGGATGCTGCCTCATTTGACGATATAGCCATTATCGTAGCCAGATACCAGAATTGATAAACCTTTCTGAATTTACTCCATTAGTCCTTTTGTGAGAGCAAAACGCACGAGTGCAGCCCGACTGCGAAGTTCCAGTTTTTCCATACCCCTTGACCGATAAGTCTCCACGGTTTTTACACTTAAATTGAGTTTTTCTGCAACTTCTCGACTTGTGTATCCCAGCGCCACTAATTGCAGCACTTCTTGTTCTCTTTCGCTTAATGTAGTCCACAAATCATCATCTGCTGATTGAAGATCACTCATGGGAAGGACGTTTTCCAAAAGCACTTTAGTCATCGTCGGATGGACATACATATCCCCGCGCATCACAGCTCGAATCGCTGATAGCAGTTCCACATCGGCTGCTTTCTTTAACACATACCCAGACACACCCATTTTTAATGCCTGCCGCAAATACCCTTCATCGTCGTGCATGGTTAAGATAAGGACCTTGACGTGGGGCACTTTTTGTTGAATTAAAGGCAACACCTCTAACCCACCCAGGCGCGGCATAGTCAAATCAAGTAAGATGAGGTCTGGTTTCGTGACTTCAGTAAGTGGGATAACGGCCGTTCCATCCACCGCCTCCCCAACAACCTGCATATCCGGCTGTTCGCCCAACAGCAGCTTCAGGCCAGCACGCAAAACCGCATGGTCATCAGCCAATAAAATACGTATCGGTCCACTCATGCTGGCACCTCAATGAGGATACTCGTACCATTGCCATATTCTGATTCAATCACAAAATGCCCACCCAACAGTTCAGTGCGTTCCTGCATCCCATAAAGTCCCAAGCGGCCAGATGCTTTGGCCTGTATCAAATCAAAGCCTGTACCATCATCTTCAATAAATGCGCGAACACGGCCGTTTCGCCGTTCTACCAGCACACTCACCGTTTGGGCATGGGCATGGCGTACTGCATTTGTCAGCCCTTCTTGCACAATGCGATAAAGCGCTGTTTCTACTGGAGATGGTAGACGTTTTTGATCCAAACCTACCACAACCAGATCAACATCCAAATGGTGATGCGTACAAAAGTCATGCACATACCGCTTTAGAGCAGCCTCTAACCCTAAATCATCCAAAACACTGGGGCGCAGTTCAACCGCCAGATTATGCACATCATCCAATGTACGCTTCAATAATTGACGCAGATCATTCATCTGCGGTTTTAAAGCAGGTACCGGGCATTGTTGGCTCATCATTTGCAGCCGAACCATCAACGAAGTCAAAGCAGACCCGGTTTCATCATGTAGTTCCCGCGATATGCGCTGCCGTTCCTCTTCCTGCGCCGTAATCACCTTTTCCAACAACAGTTTCCGCAGCTTTTCGCGTTCTGCCCGTTCAATCTCAGCATGTGCCAATTGATCCGTCATCACGTTAAACGCTAAAGCTAATTCTCCAATTTCATCACCCGCCCAGGGACGCACGCGCTGACTGAAGTCACCTTCTCCAACTGACTTGGCTGCCTCTTTCAATTGCAAAATAGGTCGGGTCACAATCCAAGTCAACAACACAGCCGCCAAAATGCCAACTGCCGATACAGCAACAGTTGTCAACAGCATCTGTCGTGTTAAAGAATCTAGCGCGTCATGAATGGAGTTTTCGGACATGCCGATTCGAGCCATACCTGCCTGTCCTTCGAAAATGGGAACGGCCGTATCCCACACCCGCCCTAAATCTGTATCCAGCGACACCGTTTGATGATGTATCGCAGATTCAATCTGATTCTCACCCAACAACCCTAAAGGAAACCCATCCCCAAATGTATGCGCGATAATATCCCCATCTGCATCGACAATAAACGCATATTGCACATCAGGGTTATTTAACTGTGTTTCATTGAGCAACTCATGAAGGGCATACAGATCATTAATCAAAATCAAATCAGTCGCACGAGCCGCCAAATCACGCCCATTGGCAATGCTTTGTTCCTGCAATCTAGCCACCAATGCATTGAACATTACCTGCCTAACTTGAATCGTAATCCCCACACCTAAAAGAATCACGAGACCCAAGACAATGCCCAAGATTTTCGTGCGGACGCTGACCGCACCTACATATCCCCAAATGCGCTGATAAAAATCTGGCATTTGGGAAATATCAGGGAATCTCAGTCGTGTACGTGTGGTCGTGGTCATGGTGTTTTATTTAGCTCATTCACTAACAGTCTCACGGAATCATAAGCTGTATCCTCAATCGGTACAAACTGGTCGATGCCAGCGGCGGCTAAAGCTGTTTGACCCGCGGGCGTTTGGTTCATCTCCATTAAAATCGATTCCAATTCAGCCTGCATTCGTGGGCGAACATGAGGCCCTATAACAACCGGCGGGATGCCAAAGGGGGGTGAACGATGAATGATTTTTGTCATCTCTCCCAATTTCGGTTCGCGGCTGATGGCAAAATCATACACCAAACTATCAACAGCAGCCCCATCTGCCACGTGATTGGCTACCGCACGAATGGCATCATCATGACTGTAGGTAAAAAACGTGCGGCTGAAAAAGCTTTCTGGCGTCTCATTCATTTCTTGCACCAAGAATGTCGGATAATTGCGTCCACTATTTGACATCGGATCGGTGAAGGCGAAAACAGCCCCGCGCAAATCCGCCATACTTTCTACAAAGCTATCCGCTGGCACAATAAGTAAAGAATAGTAAGCCGTCTCGCCGTCAACTTGAGGTGCTGCCAATAGTTCCATACCAAATTCGCTGGCCCCAGATACGTAGGCGCTTGTGCAGACAAAAGCAAGGTCAACTTCGCCGTTTTTGACGAGTTCGTTTACCTCAGCATAGGTCCGCCGCTGCACCAATGTAACCGGCCGATGCATCTGCTGCTCCAGATAAGACAACAAGGGGCTATAGCTGTCTACATTCCCCTTCGGGGAGATAACGGCCGCAACAGCCACGCGCAGCGGCACAACTTCGGTGGGCGCTTCAACTGGAAGTGGTTCTAAATGGGTCAGGCTAATAACGGCCGTTGATGCCTGCGGTGCAGACCCGCAGCCCATGAGTAAAAACAGGGAAATAACGAGTGAGATTCGGCGCATAGAAATTTATGAAGGCTGGGCAAATTTGACACATCCTCCATCCTCATAACAATTTACTAATAGTAAATGATAAGCACAACTTATACCAGATGACGATAATCATGTTTTTTAAGGAAACGTACGAAGGTAAGCAACCACATCACGAATTTGGGCAGGGGAAAGGGCCGGGTTGTCCCCTTTGGGAGGCATTGCGATACCCGTTGTGTTTGCCGGATCGTTGACTGAACGGCCTTCAATGATGAAATCAACCAGTTCTTCATCATTCAATTGCTGCACAAATTGGCTACTGGTTAAATCTTTGCCTAGATTAGGAATGCCCTGACCGGAACGGCCGTGACAAGGCGCACAAGTATGGTCAAACATAAATGCACCACTTTCCACATCAACCCGCTGTTCAGGCGTAGGTGACGGTTCGCTCGGCTGCGTACAGCCAATTAGCAAACCACAAAGCAAGATGATCAATCCGCTGAACTGTGTAAATTTCAGCCACATCTGCATTTAGAACACCTCATTTTCATATTGGAAAATCTTTTCTGCTGTTTCAAATGGTTCAACCGAGTGGAAATAGCCATACCCGGCACAGGGGCGGCACAAAACAGCACTCGCCCGCTTTACTTCCCGCTGGTTAATAATCTCTTCGCCACACTGTTCGCAAATTGCTTTCATACCAGGGCGACTAATCAATTCCGCTACAGGTGTGTTTAGTTGCACAAGCATCACCTGAAAAAGTGCTGACATGGGCATGCGTTGGTAGCCAAGCAGCATCGATTCCCACTTGTTCCGTGCTTCTGGTGCAAAAGCAA
>QQUD01001013.1 GCA_008501785.1 Chloroflexota bacterium | reverse complement strand
CACAAACTGCGCGGGCATGATTTTCTGTGGGTTGGTTTCGGAATTCTCATTTTGACAGGTTCGTTTTTACTGGCGCCAACACAAACATGGCTGTTGCACACTTTTCCAGCATTACAGCCCCCAGCCACATTTCCTGGCATTCTGAACCCGCTCATGCGTAATGAGACATTGACAACCACCCTCACCACCTGGATGGGACCGGAAGCGATTGGCAACTGGGGATGGGCTGGGCTAGTTTTGATGCTGTTGTTCTTCAATATTTTTGGGGAAGAATTATATTGGCGTGGGGTGTTGCTGCCACGACAGGAATTGGTACACGGCCGTTATACCTGGATCATTCATGGCATTCTCTGGAATATTTTCCACCTACCATTTTACCCCTGGTATCTGATTTATGGATTACCTGTAACACTCATCATCAGCTTTGTGGCACAGAAAACTGGCAACACGTGGACAGCTATCCTGCTCCATGGGCTGGCAAATGTGACAATCTTCATTTTAATGCTGATGACAATTATGGGGACTCTGTAAGTTGTTCTAATTGAGAGGTTGGCAGGCGTAGACTGCGCTTTGCCAACCTTTTCACCAAAAACCAGAGCACAATAGTAGCCGGACCAATCGATACCCAGGCAGCAAATTGTCGGGTCCATAACCCACTTAGCTGACTGGGCCAAACTGAGGTTAAGGGAATGAGTGAAAGGAGGAGGAGGAAGATAACGGCCGTTAACCCACCCACATGCGGCACCACTTTCTGGTCCCAGACTTGCCGCGCTGCACCAACCAAACCCAATGTCACAAACCCCAACAACAACCAATGCAAATACGGCACACGCAATCCAGCCTGTTCAGCCCAGGCAACCACCGCTGGCACCGTCATCAAAAAATTCGCAGTCGCTTTCAGTGCCAAAAACCCCAACGGCCAACGCCAAACAGAAGCCACCTGTCGCCACACAACAACTACCTGTGTCCACAATGCAAATGAAACAACCAATGCTCCCAAACTGCCCAACAAACGCACCGGCATCGGCAGTAAATGGGTCGGCACACCCAGCAAAAAGATAACGGGCAGCGCCATCACCAAAGCATCTTCACTGCGTCGCAACCATTGATGATTTTGTAATGCCGGTAATTTGGCATGAATGATTCCCAACATCGCCAGCACAAACCACCCTTCAGAAAACAAGTCTAAAAACATGTGTGTCATGCTAGAAGAAATCGCCGGGTCTTGCACACCAAGAATAATGGTCAATCCAAGCCCCCACGCGCCAAAGGTTGACAACACCAGCAAGACTAGTGCCGCATCCATGAGGCGTAACGGCCGTATCCGCGCCACACCCTTCGTCTCTTGCCGGTAAAACCAGGCAAATGCATACCAGGAAATCATGTTCAATCCAGAAATATTCGAGGCCAGCGGCATATTCGCATCACCAATTTGCACAGATGCATACCCAAACAACAAAAACGGCACATAGACCATCAAGGACAAGACAAAAACAGCAATCAATGTAAATTTGAATTGACGGGTGCGTTTGGGGGAAAACGGCCGTCCTGTCAACTCAGGCAGCCACACCACCATCAAGCCCATCAACGCAGGCGTCACCCAACCCATAAACATCAAATGCGAATGAGCATGACGCACATTCACATACTGCAAACCAAAAGGAAACCCCATCAACATCCCAAACCGCAGCAAAACCCCCGTCGAGCCAGCCAGCACAAAACAGCCCAACGCCGTCAACCAAACCCATTGCCATTTTTGTCTATGTACACTCATCCGCTGCAACCATCCTCAAATTATTATTACTCGGACAAAGACAACGCTGACCTATCTTCCGTCCGTGGTTTCTTCTGTCCGTTGGTGCATTTTTCCCATCCAATTTATTTTCAATCTACTGACTGAATCCCGCTTTTTGCTGACGCCCCTTGGCGCAATGACACAATCGTATTACCAAGAAAAATAAGCAGCACGATTCCATTTAGCAAACCACCCCACTGCCTTCCCGGCACCCAGGCCGTCAGATCACTAATTACCCGCAGCAACAGTGTCACATGTAACAAAACCAAATGAATGTAAAATGCAGGTCGATAAGCCAGTTGAATGCCTAAAATAGATGGAAAAATAATCGGCGCATGTCCAAAAATCATGGCAAACACAAAACCCAGAAAAACAGTGTGCAAAATCGCATCGTACATTAAACCAGCCGACACACCACCAATAACCAGCAACAAAACACCAGATACCAACAGCCAGATATACCCCGAAAACAAACAAATGCCGATAAATTGCGTCAGTCCCTGCTGGCGCATTGTGCGTCGTGCAATATCAAACCGCAGCAACCACGCCCCCAGCAACACAAAGCCCAAGCCAGTCACACGCAAGCCAGCGCTGTACTGGAATATGCTCCACACCAAACCAATCAGCAAAACACCGCTGGCGACACCAAATAATTGCTGATGCTGTTTGGTCAATCGCACCACCCGGCTCAACTCAAGTCGCTCTCCAGCAATCGTCAAAATGAGAAAGGCAGCCCACCACCACACCGCAAAATGGATCGGGCGTCCAACCATCCACAACACATTACCCACCATCCAAGTAACCGCGCCTAATGCCATTACAGCTGTATGCAATGCCGGATGTATTTTCACAATCAGCCCAAATATGAGCACCAGCACAAAGCTGCCGATAACGATGAATGTGGGGCCAAAAACGGCCGTTTTCTCCCCCAACAACAAAAACCCACCCGCCAGCGTTAAAATCGGCCCGACATACAAACTCGCCTTGCGCCAATCCGACCAGGGCAGCGCAATTTCCAGCGCGACCACCCGCTCAACCGCAATCAACGAACCCAGAAAACCCGAAACCATCAACGGTCCGTGAGACACCGGCAGCCGCGCCACCAGCGAAGGCCACGCCCACCCAATGCGAATCCAGCCAGCCCAAATAGCCGCCAGCAAAATTGATAGCGAGAGAATGAGTAACGGCCGTTTCACCTGTTCCCGAAAAAGCATAAAACCCCGAAAGAAAATAATGAATTGTGAATTTTAAATTGTGAAGTATGAAGTAAAGACCTCATTCACAATTCATTATTAAAAGCTACCTGGGTAGCATTCACAATTCATTATTTCAAATTTTTTATTAAAAGAAAGGTGTTGGTAAAAGCGTTATCTGTACCTATCCATCTGTGCCTGGTGGCAGCAGCACCATCAAACCAAGCAGCCCCATATTCGAATACAACAATGGAGACAAAAATGGTGCGCCGCGTAGGAAACGTTCGGCCACAATGGTACTCGTGCCAATAAAATTAGCCTGAACATGGAACCAGGTTCCCAACATACCCACCAAAATGAGTAAAACCATCGCAAGGGTATACGTCCAAATGTCACCTCGGTTCAATTCGCCTTTTACACCACCAATACCAGCCGACACAACCGTTGCAAACACACCAATGCCTAACGGCAGCCACAACCACGGGTTTTCAAACCCATGCCGTGCATGATCCAGCACACTACTGACCAAAGCCGCCAAAATACCAAAACTTACCAAAAAGAAATAGCCTCGCGTTTTACTGTAAGGCAAACGAATTCTGCCACCAAATGGTGGACGAATGATGCCGCTGTTAATTGGATCTTCTATCCAGGCAGCACTCAAACCAACAACACCAATACCAGCAAAGGCAAATGGTGCCAAAATAGGCGGTGCCCAAATCAGCAGTGACAACGTCACCCGCGACCCAACAGGGGCGGAAGGCAATGTGCCACGTACAAAGTGGAAATAAGCCCCTAACACCCCAACAACAATACTCAAAACAAACACGATTGTGGCTAACCAAGACGCCAGCGGGCGATTTTTAATGGCAATCAAACCAGCCAACAACAACACAATACCCGACCCAAACCCAAAAAGAATCGGTATCCATTCTCGGAGAAGAATCGTGTTGTTCAACACATGCGCTAGATAAGTATCCAACCCAAGCATAATTTCATTAAATGCAGCCATCAGCATAATGACTTGAGCGCGTGACAAAGGTAATTGTCGTTGGCGCATCGCTGGAAAAATAGTGGCTAAATGCCCCATATCATCCTCTCAAAAAGTTGCAAAGTGCAAGGTGCATGGTGCAAGGAATATAAAACCTTGCCCCCTTGCACCTTGCACCTCTTAATTAATTACTTTCAATGGGTCCTGGAGGACCTGGATCAATTGGTTCCATGCCAGCTTCTTCAAGCTTATCATTGACCATTTCGATCAATTCAGCACGGTCATGCAAGATTTCGTATGCGCCATGCCATTGCACAT
>QQUD01000306.1 GCA_008501785.1 Chloroflexota bacterium | reverse complement strand
GTTCTCCTCGTTTCTTTCTCCCGTCCGCGCCCTCTCCCGGCTCTTTCGTGCCAAGTTTCGGGATGCCCTTAAACAAACTGCCTTGTTTGATACTATCCCGACTTCCGTTTGGTCACAGGATTGGGTTGTCCACTCTCAACCAGTTGGTCGGGGTCTGCGAGCATTGCGTTATCTAGCTCCTTACATCTTTCGTGTGGCCATCTCAAATAATCGCCTGGTGGCTGTCACTGATGATGCCGTGACCTTTCGCTATCGGCCCTCTAGCTCTCGTGAGTGGCGTTTGTGTTCATTGTCACCGTTTGCGTTCATCCATCGCTTCTTGCTGCATGTCCTGCCTATAGGGTTTGTCAAGGTGCGATATTATGGCTTCTTTAGCCCCGGTCAGCGCCAACTGTTGCGCCAGATTGCATCTTGGTTTACACCACCTCAATCCATCCCTCCACCACCTGAGCCATCAGCAGAAGTGGCGCATACTGAGAGACCTATTTGAAAGTCAGCCCGCTTTCGCGTGGGACAAATCTTGAATCCCTATCCGTTCTATTACTGAGCGGCTTTCGCTTTTTCCAATATCCTTTACCCGCAATCCTATCGGCACGCCTTGCGGCTTGCTTTCCCGTGCTGGGAGAATTACGGGCTTACCACGTTCCGTATGAGTACCTTTGTGTGGGTTAGGTCTGACCTCTCCGCCGGTGGCGCAACATCTACGATGGGCGAGTTAGAAACACCCATTCCTAACCACTTACCTTTTGGTTCAAGCGTTTTGGTGAGAATATCCGTTGTCGGTTTTCTCTACACATCAACACCTTACGCTTGTCAGCAGTAACGACGTTTATCAGTCATTCACATCTGTTGACCATACCACTCAACCCTAGCTCCCGGCCTACCTGGTGTTGGCAGTCGCCGCTTCCTCTCACGATTCCACGACCATCTCCTTGGAGATGAGGCTTCATTGTCCCGGAGGCTTCACACCTTGTCATTGCTAACAACGCACGCTCCGGTAGGGTACTGATGGTAGAACATCAGGTTGTATCCATCACTAAATTGTGAATGTACAACAGCTACTCATGCAACTTCGTGTCGCACCCTATCGCCTGCTTCACCTGCCGCGAGAGATAAGCTAGCACCTTTGCTATTCACCAAATAATTCCAAAAAAGACCGATCTCGCGGTCAGGTGGAAGCGATGTTGGCTGACTTGTGACCAAAACCTTACCCTACTAGCCTAACTAACAATAACAAATGCCTTTGCCACAACATAGAGCCTGCGTCTTGGCGGGGAGCATTGGTTGTTAATAGTGTAAGGTAAGCAAATGTTTGCCAATTTCCATGTCAGTTAGCGGTTTCTAGCGGCTATGATTGCCCTGTGCCTTTTGCTAGTAACGCTACAACCAATTGATTGAGGCTTGTTCCTTCTCTTTCCGCAAATTCGACAAGTTCACGGTGCAAATAGCGTGGCAAACGTACATTGAATTTGCCACTGTATGTCTTAGCTTCTTCCACTTGTGGAACAGGGATTTTCCAATCACGATCCAATGCTATTTCAAACCATGCACGCTTTACTTCTATGAGCGATTGATAGGCATCTTCAATTGTTTCACCAAAAGCCATGCACCCTTTTAGAAGAGGGATTTCAACGTTGAAGCCACTCCCATCTTCTTCAGGAGTCATTTCTGCCTTGTATACCAAATTCATATAGTAGTCCAAATCTTTTTTGTCACTCATCATCGTTCATAACCTCTTGAATAGCTCGGAGAGCGTTTCGACAATATGGTAACTTGACATTGGGACTATCATGAGGTCTTGGGATATTGACGATTCCTTCGTAATCTTGATGCACATATATGTAATGGCTGTTTCTGGCTATCCTATCAAGAACCCAGTCATACATCTCAAGCAGGGCGCAAATGTCTTTGAAGCGCACGTTTTTGCAACGCTTGTTGGAGATTTTTTCATAAAGTTTTTGTCTGCGGGATGAGATAGTCATTTTGTCAAGTTACTCCGTCACCATATTACTCTATGGTACTACAAGAGGTACTAAAACGCAACACTTTGACTACATTACCCTACACTGATTTCGCCACGCCAACGCTTTGATAACCAGGCACACAAAGCCCCCTGATCTTACCCAGGGTAGGCGAACTTATGTATGGGATTAATAGCAATTTCATACGTAAATTTGCCTTGGGAAACAACTTCATTCATAATAAAGTAATCATCACGCAAACGTTCTTTGAAGAAACAACTCGTTTTCACAAGATTAAAGGGACATCAGACGTGATGTTGTCAGTAACGCGCAATCAGTTTTTTGATACCTTGCTAAATGAAATAAAGACGCTAGGGTTGATGGATGTACCTACTCTCATTATTTGGGGTGAAGATGAAAAGTCTATCCCACTCCCGATTGGTCAGAAATTGCATAGATTACTTAAAGGTTCTCGGCTGGAAATTTTAGAACAAGCAGGACATTGTTCAAATATTGATCAGTTTGAACACTTCAACCGGCTGACTCTCGACTTTTTAGCTTCACATATTTAGGCTAGCTAACTCTACTTTAGTCACTCTGCACACTTTCAAACCATCAGCCAAGTATTTTAGATATAAATTTACCATTCCCAGCTTCCAGAATACCAGATAAAGGAGAAATTCATGGCTTGTTTAAATCTATCCAACGGAAATTTCATTTCACTTCAATTTAGCAGTAGTGCGAGTTTCAATGCAGGTGACGTCACCATTTCACGCACACCAAACCAAATAGTTGTTCAGAAAAGCAACTTAAGTGGCTCACTAATAATGAACGGCGATTTTGAATACGCGGTATTTGGTGTAGAAAACTATATTGCCATATTGGAGAAAGACGATAACTCGGTTGGATATCTCAAATGGACTGTGTCTGTTGTTAATATTACAGGGAATAATATCGCAAGCACGCTTCTCTTTTCTATTTCATTGCCTTCCAGTAAGCCACCCCCTTCATTTTCGCAAAGCCCTGGAAGTGGGAGTTTACTGTTTATATGGAGTGTTGATCCCACTTACGATCACCAGATCACGAAAATCATGATAGTCCGTAGTGACAACGGTGATCTTGTGATGGGGGGTCCCACAATAGTCTCTGATATTAATGGACCTATTGGCGCGGAGGTCACGGCGACTCAACTCATCATGAACCATCCCAGCGGTGGCGGTTTTAACAACGACAATACAATTGGAGCAAGGCCACAGGGATTTTTACAGATTTCACCCCCTGCGCAAGATTTTGGAGAAGCTGTGCTGGATGCGGCTGATCCGACCTTAGCAACCATTGCCCGTTTGTTTACTCTGAGCAATACTGGTAAGGATTGCTTGACAATCAATGGTGTGAGTGACGCGCCACCTTATACCCTTACCCCCCTTAGTGCAAACCAATTTCCAATAACACTTGATCCGGATGAATCTGTCGATATAGATGTCGAGTTTACCCCTACAGCGATCGGCAATAATATAACAGGCTTACTGATTGTAGATCGTTTACCTGCTGCGGGCGCTGATAGCTTTCCTTGTTCAGGGGATGCGCGATTAGCCGAGGCAAAGATAACGGCAAGTGTCAGCAACATAAATTTTGGAACCATTCCTCACCCTGACACAGACGTACGGTCATTTACAGTATCAAACAGTGGCGAAAAAGATCTAGATGTTACGATATCACCTTCCCCCCCACCCGGTTCTGACTTTACCTGGACACCGGATGGACTCATTTCATTACCTTTCGGAGGTACGCCAGTTCAAGTCAACGTCACGTTTAGAACCCCTGGGGATATTGCTGCCCAATCTCGCACCATTAATCTAAACCCATCAGAGGGAAACTCGCAGACTGTTAATCTCAGTGGGGCGGGCTGTATAGCTGCTCCGGTAATGTTTGTTCCTGGGACTACCACACTCGACTTCGGAGATAGTGCGGACGTGATGGGTGGTATCGAACAGGGATTCAGAACGGTTCGCTTTATTGAAATCCGCAATGATGGGGACGATGATCTAACTTTTGACGCTCGTATAACGGTTGCAGTTGATCCATCCCATGTAGATTTATTTGGACTAGTATTGCCAGATAACGATATTACCGATGCACCTTTGATGCGTACATATAACGTCTTACCGCCAACACGCTGTGGGTCTGGCGCCATTGGGTCAAATCGAGTGACTGTTGCTGTAAGCTTTTTTGCCGATGATGTGCCTAGTACCACTCCTTATGTTGCGAATCTGGAGATAACCAACCTCATAACTGGCGCAGTCTCGCTATTTTCCCTGCAAGCAATCATTACACCAC
>QQUD01000174.1 GCA_008501785.1 Chloroflexota bacterium | reverse complement strand
GCCTCGTCGTCGGGTGGGCCGTTTGGGCCAGATGTGCGCGAAGTGGGGCGCGTCATTTTTCGCACGGTGGTGGGTATTCAGGCGTTTTTGGTGCTGTTTATTGGGCCATCGTTTACGGCGGGGGCGATTAGTGGCGAAAAGGAGCGGCAGACGTATGATTTACTGCGCACGACGCTGCTATCGGCTCCAGCGTTTGTGACGGGGAAGCTATTGTCGTCGTTGAGCTATGTGCTGTTGTTGATCTTTACGGCCGTTCCCATCCAATCCATCGCTTTTCTCCTCGGTGGCGTCTCCTTTTTTGAGCTGCTGCTGTCGCAACTGCTTTTGGTGGTTGCAGCCATTGCTTTCTCTATCTTTGGTCTGTACTGTTCCACCGTGATGCGCTCTACACTCGGTGCCAGTGTCACTACCTTTGCTGGCATTTTGGTGATTACGGCGGGGATTCCGGCGCTGGTTGGTTTGTTTGCCGCCATTTTAGGGCCATTACTAAGTGCAATGCCATCATCGAGTCTGGCCGAACTTTTGTTGACGTATTTGCTGCTGATGCTGGCGGCAACGAATTTGCCAGCCACATTAATTGTGAGTGATGTTTTTCTTTTACAGGAAGGCACTTATTTTTATTTCACGGATAGTGTTGGAGGGTATACAGCTTACATTATTTCGCCCTGGCCGCTGTTTTTGGTGGTGTATAGCTTGCTGGCACTGCTTTTTTATTGGCTAATTGTGCGGCGCATCCGGCGAATTGCTGAGAAATAGGATAGATTTGGACCTGTCAGGTTTCGGAAACCTGACAGGTCTTGGTAGAATGTTTGTCTATGAGCAGCGAACGAGATTTTCAGACGGTTGAGCAGCAGTTAGATGCCTGGAACGGCCGTCGCCGCTTGCGGGATAGTTTGGTGTGGGGGCCGCGTGGGCTGTTGGTTGGTTTGATGGTTGCTGTATTGGTGGCGACGGTGGCGAGGTTACGGCCGTTTCTCACCAACCGCGAAGTTATGATTATCGCCGCTGCTGTTGCTGCTGTTGGATTACTGATTGGGCTGCTAGTTGTCCTCTTTCGCAGATATTCACTGCTGCAACGAGCGCAGTTTTCCGATTCCACTTTTGCCTTGAAAGAACGGTCCAGTACAGCTGTCGAGATTCGTGATGGTGTATTGGCGGTGTCGCCAGTGCTGGCACAGCAGCAGCTGCGGGACACACTCACGGCGATTGAACAGGTGGACACGAAGGCTAGACTGCCGCTGCAACTGCGGCGACAGGATTGGTTGGTGATTTTGATTGCGGTGGTGTTGTTGGGAACGGCCGTTCTTCTCCCCAATCCTCAAGAAGAAATCTTGCTCGAAGAGCGAGCCATCGCCGAAACCATTGAGGAGCAAATCGAAGGACTGGAAGCCCTCACCGAAGAAATCATCCAAAATCCTGAACTGACTGACGAACAAAAAGATGACTTAGCTGCGCCGCTGGAAAGCGCGATAGAACAGTTGCAGGAGGGTGGCATTACGCAAGAAGAAGCTGTGGCTACGCTTTCCGAAGCCGAAGCCGATTTGCGTGAATTAGCGGCTGAAAACAGCGGCGAACAATTGCGGCAGGCGCTGCAAAATATTGGTCAGCCGCTAGCTGAAAATGAAGGAGCCGCGCAGCAGCTTGGTGAATCACTGCAAAACGGTAATTTGTCGCAGGCTGGTGCGGCTGCAGCACAGTTGGCAGATAGTTTACCGTCGCTAAGTGACGCGGAGTTGTCGGAATTGGCGCAGGATTTGGCAGAAACGGCCGCTAACCTGCAAGGTGTCGATGACCAACTGGCGCAACAGTTTGCTGCCGCTGCTGAAGCGCTGCAAAACGGCGACATTGCTGCCGCGCAACAAGCGCTGCGTGAAGCATCTGGCACGCTGCAGCAGCGTGCGCAAGAAGCTGCTGCCGCCCAACAAGCCCAAGCCGCCGCCGGACAGCTCAGCGAAGGACGCCAAGAAGTTGCTCAAGCCGGTCAACAACCTGGGCAAGGTCAGCAGCCTGGACAAGGTCAACAACCGGGCCAGGGCCAACAACCGGGCCAAGGTGAGGGCCAAGGCCAGGGTCAGGGTGAAGGACAGGGCCAAGGTCAAGGTCAGGGGAGTGGATCGGAACAAGGTGAGGGTCAAGGTGGTCCTGGCCCAGGTGGTGGTCATTCTGAAAATGTGTATGTACCCGAACTGGTTGATTTGAGCGAAGTCGAGGGCGTTGATGTCGAATTACCTGCGGAATGCATTGCCAATCCTGAAAACTGTGGTGCGCTGCTCAATGAAACACCCACCGAAATTGGCGACGAATCCAGCGTTGTCCCTTATGAACAGGTCTACGGAGATTACCGCGATGCTGCCAATGAAGCGTTATCTGACGATTACATTCCGCTTGGGCTTAAAGGGTATATTCGCGATTATTTTTCGTCGCTGGAGCCATAGCTGCCAATGGCTTGTTTACATAAATTGCGAGATCGTTGTTTATTGGAGTCGAGGTTTTAGCCGGTATAATTTGATTGTAGGGGAGTGACATCGAATGAATTCGACGTCTGCGTGCCAAAACCTGTTTATGGAGGTTAAATAATTAATCAGGTAATAGAAAAACCACGAATTTTGTCCTGTCATTCCTGCGAAGGCAGGAATCTACTCGACTCAATTTGGATTCCTGCCTTCGCAGGAATGACAAGTTCTCTATTACTGTTTTATTTTCTTAACCTTCATAAACAGGTTTGATTTTCCCAGACCCAAAATTCATTTTGGGGCATAATTTTACATAAAGGTTTGTTTATGACAGAAACAACAATGGTCACATCTGAATTATCAGTCCAAGAATTTCGGGATTTGGCTGCAAATATTGAATCTGAAATTGGTAAATTGATTGTCGGGCAGCATGATGTGGTGCGGCATGTGCTGGTGGGTATTTTGAGCAGCGGGCATGTGCTGCTGGAAGGTGTGCCGGGATTGGGCAAAACGATGCTGATTCGCACATTGGGACAGGTGTTGAGCCTTGATTTTAGTCGCATCCAATTTACGCCGGACCTGATGCCTGCGGACATTACGGGTACAGACATCATGGAAGATGTTGATGGTCATCGCCAGTTTCGTTTTCAGCAGGGTCCCGTTTTTGCGAACTTGATTTTGGCGGACGAAATTAACCGGGCTACGCCCAAAACGCAGTCGGCGATGTTGGAATCGATGCAAGAGAAGACTGTAACGGTGGCTAATCATACTTATCCGCTGCCGGAGCCGTTTTTTGTACTGGCAACGCAGAATCCGATTGAACAGGAAGGCACCTATCCACTGCCGGAAGCGCAGCTAGACCGGTTTGTGTTTAAGGTGAATGTGCTATTCCCGTCGGCGGATGAGTTGACGGAGATTATTACGCGGACAACGGGGAAGGAGAATCCAGAGGTAACGGCCGTTGCCTCCGGCTCGCAACTCATTGCCATGCAGCAGTTAGCACGACAGGTTCCTATTCCTAGCCATGTTAGCCAATACATCAGCCGTTTGATTGTGGCGACACACCCTGGCGAAAACGGCGCATCGATGGTGAACCAATATGTGCGGTACGGCTCTAGCCCGCGTGGTGCGCAGGCGCTTGTGTTAGGAGCCAAGATCACGGCAATGCTGGCCGGTCGTTACAACGTCAGCTTCGATGATGTGGCGACTGTCGCCCCTGCTGCCTTGCGTCACCGTTTGCTGCTTAACTTCGAAGGTCAGGCCGAAGGTATCAGCACTGATGCCGTGATTGCCGATTTGGTCAAAACTGTTCCTAAAGAAAATTGAGTTTTTATGATTTGATACAGATAGGAGAGAATACGAATTAGAAAAAAATAAGAAATATCCGTAATTTCCCCTATCTATAAATACATTTTACAGAGAAAGACATGGAAACCGTCGCTGCAAAATTGGAAGCTGCTCGGCAGGAGTTGTTGGATTTGGGATTGCGGAACCCACTGTTGAATTTTCGGGTGCTGCGGGCGCGGGGGGTGGCGGTGGTGGCGGAACGGCCGTTTCCCATTTACACGCATCTCGTCACCAACGAAAAACCGATGGGTTTTCTCTCCACCGATGACGGCAATGAGGATGAACTTGGCCAGCCAGACATCACAGCCACTTTCGTGGCAAACCATGATGACGACCAATTACAAACCCCCTACAGCGATACCGACCTACAAAAACGATTGTGGACCACCTATTTTGTGGCGCGAGAATATATTGAGGAGCAAGGTGTTAATGTCCTTTACCTGGCGTTGGGGATGCTGCACTGGATTGATCGCAGTACGCCCGGTGTGGTGCGCCGTGCACCGCTGATTTTGATT
>QQUD01000682.1 GCA_008501785.1 Chloroflexota bacterium | reverse complement strand
ACAATTAGAATCATTTGATTTTACTCATATTGAGAACAACCCAGATGATTGGCAGGCATTTGTAGATGTACAAACTGATCATTTTGTGATACGAGGGCGACAAGTTGGTGAACGTTTTCAGCCGTTAGGTATGAATGGTCATTCAACGAAAGTTAAAAATGTGATGATCAATCGCAAGTTGCCAGCAATGATTCGCGATAAATGGCCAATTGTTGGGTTGTCTGACGGAATCGTTTGGTTTGTAGGGTATCAAATTGACGAACGCATGAGAGTAAATGCGGATTCTAAATCAATCGTACACTTGATTTGTCGGAAAAAAGTGATTTAATTGGCAATTCGTGGAAATTGCGGTTGACGTAGAGGCTTGAGGTAAGTATACTACTGGCCGTTACTTTTCAAATAAATTTCGGGGCGTAGCTCAGCTTGGTAGAGCGCTCGGTTTGGGTCCGAGAGGTCGTCAGTTCGAATCTGGCCGCCCCGACAGTTAGAAAACGGTAAGCAGGTTGTGGTATACTGTTTATCGACCACCCATTACCAATCTTGCGACAGTGGTGTAGGGGTAACACAACAGCCTTCCAAGCTGTTATCATGGGTTCGAATCCCATCTGTCGCTCTTACGAAAAGGACTGAGGACTGAGGTACGAGGATTGAGTGAAGAGAAAAGCAGAACTCAGTCCTCATTGCTTAGCCTTCAGTCTTTTTTTTAGGGGCCCGTAGCTCAAGGGCAGAGCAGTCGGCTCATAACCGATCGGTTCTAGGTTCGAATCCTAGCGGGCCCACACTTATGATTGTTCAACGCTCAACTTTTTGTTGGGCGTTTTTTTATACAAGCTTCCTGGAAGCTGCAAAACTATTGTCAAGTGAACCAAAGGTTTTAAGCTTCCGGGAAAATGGCAGCTTAACTTGTGATATAGCGCTCAAGCTGTTCAATTACAAATTGTTGTTCATTAATAATTGATTTAACGAGATCGCCAATGGAAACAACGCCAAGTATTGTGGAGCCATCCATAACTGGTAAATGTCGAATCCGTTTGTCTGTCATAAGTGTCATGCAGGCTTTTACGTCTTGCCCTGTTTGAATTGACACAACATTGGGCGACATAATTTCTTTCACATGGGTGTTTTCAGCAGACCGCCCCATTAGCACAACTTTCCGGGCATAATCTCTTTCTGAAATGACACCCACCAGATTCGCGTCATCAATAACCAATAACGCACCAATTTCTTTTTCAGACATTAGTTTTAGCGCATCAAAAACTGATGCATCGGATCGGATAGACCAAACATCATGTCCTTTTGTCTTTAACACATCATTGATAAGAGTCATTAACAACCTCCTTGTGTCGCTATTCAATTTTTATAGCTGGTTATTTCAAAAGGTTTTCATTCGTTGTTGAATAACACTCTAGCATTGTGGACCTGGCATGTCAACGAATTTGATTGTTTCTAAGGGGAATCCAGGGGTTTTGAGTGACGATACGTTCGTCAAGAATGGGTAACGGCCGATTTGTAAATGCATCGTACATGCGCAAGAGTACCTCGATTTGTTGCCCGCTGTTTGCTGACTCATCAACCTTAAGGAAATGGGGGGAGTTGATTTGTGAATTCCGAACCCATTTTAAGGTGGGGATAGCGCCCATTGCCGGAATTGAATCGTTTGAATGGTTCCATGCCCATAAGCTACTGTCTGGCTGATAACCGACGAGGCGCACAGAAATAGCCAAATCTCGCAGAATGGGTTGGTTGCTGAGGAAGGTGGGGGTAAGGGTAACGGCCGTTTCCATCCCCACCTGTTCATCCAACTCGCCCCCAATCCACACAATTCCTTGCGCAAATGGTACATAATGTTGATCTTCACGTTCCGCAATTGTGGGCCAGAGCTCATGTTTTATGCCCCAAGGTCCAATGTATGCCAATGGTGGAAGTTGTGACAGGTTAGGATTGTCAAGCGTCTCTGTTTGATAGCCTGCATCTGTTTGCCAGTGCAAGTAAAGTCGTGTCTGACCAGCAAGGGTATGGTCCCAATCGTATCCGACAAGGCGTCGAAACGGCCGTTCTCCCGCAATTGTGCGATAAATGGCTTGTTGTTGAGTCACGGGGGGTGTTTGCATTGGCTTGACGGCAATTATGGCTAACTGTGACCGTTCTTCACCGCTGCCTATCCAAATAGCAAAATCACCTGGCGCTGCGCCCAGGCGTGGCGTTAGCCGAAATTGGGTCAAGGTGAGGCCATCTACCTGTGAACGCGCCGTCAAGTCATCTTGCGCGTACAACCGGCCATCGAAACCAATCAGATGCGCATAGAGGGAAACGGCCGTTTCCATTTCTGCTACCCATGCAATAGTAACCACAGTTTCTTGCCAAATAGATGTTGTCTCATGGTTGAGTCGATAGCCAAGAATGTCGGCGTTTACCAGCTTGACGTCAGTTTTAATAAAATCATCGGGCAATGTCTGTAAAGGCTGATGCCGGAATAAATAAGCTTCCCCAACTGGTTCGGAGACGGGCAAAGATGCGTAGGCTTTTTCTTCAAAATGGGTGGTGATTACAGAACGGCCGTTTTCCAATTCAGTTTGAATGCGGTTGGCCCATGTGTCTTCGTACTTTCCTGCACTAGGAGGCACAAACTTGATGATCACATCTGGGCGTTGTGATTCGACTGCTTGCAAATAACGAAGCGGTGTATACCAGTGCCAATCTGCCAAAATGATCGTGTTATCCGGTGCTGCATCCAGCAATGCTTCAGCATAGTGGCGAGTGTCTTGGCTCTGGTGCAATGTGGCGAAGCTTTGGTAACGGTTGATGCCTTGCCAGATGGCGGTGATGATGAAAACGGCCGTTAACGTCGTCCCCATAAAATAAACAATGTGATGCTTCACATCCTCTGGGTAATTGCCGGAAAACGTGTTGATGAAATGACCGATGCCATTGCCCAGCAGCAGCACGGCTGGAATATAAGCAGGCAGCATATATTCAACCGTTTGCGGAGCACGATAGGTGGCGGTGATGAATGTGTGCAGCAAAAAGCTGCCGCCCAACAACCAGGCAAGTTTTTTGTTGTGCCGAGTCACAATGAATAGACCCAGCCCCATGCCCAGCAGCAGCCATGTGTTGAACTGAAATGTCATCACATTTCCCATCACTTTAAACCGCTCCCACAGCACATCTGGCTCGATGAAGTAGAAAAAGTCGCCACTAAAGCCGCGTGCCAATACATGATTCAGGAAGCCATTCATGGTGGCTAAACTGGGTGATGTGCCAGGTGCGCCACTGTTGGCTCGCAGTGGCAAATAGATGAGTGGTAGCAAGCCGGAGATACCGCAGAGAAACGGCCGTATCCACCGCCTCGGCTCACGAATCAACGAAGGTTGCACCCAAATAACAAAGGTGATACCTACGATGCCAATAAATACGAGTGAGGGATGATGTGTAGCCCCAAATCCTAATGCAAACGCGCCTAACGCCAACCATCTATCCGATCTGTGTTTATCTGTGTTTATCTGTGTCCCATTTCCATAGTCGCCTCCAAAACGGATGAGGCTAAAAAGAAAAAGCGCTGTAAAAAAGCCTGTCAAGCTGCGAATGTTGGCAATGGTTGATTGTGCCCAGTAAGTTGTGGCGGTGCCAAGGGTGAGAACGGCCGTTACCGCCGCCACCTTGCGTTGTGTCAAATCAAATACAGTTTTAAAAACTAAAAACAATGTAGCCGCACCAATAAAGGCTGAGAGCAAATTGATGCGAAATGCAGCCGATTGTCCAATCGGAACACGAGTCGCCAGGTATCCCAGCATGGTGTAGAGTGTGAAGCCTGGTGGATGCGCCACCCCAAGCTGCGTGGCAATCCATTGAAATTCTCCATTATCGGCTGGTAAAACATCAGGCGCTAATGTGACGACGTAAAGCGTAAAAAACGCTGCGGTTAGGCAGATATTTAGAAGATAGGTGGGGATGGATAATTTTTTGCGAGGATGGATGAGAAGATGATTGAGGAAAACGGCCGTAATTGCCCCACCGCCAACAGTTCCTGCCGTAACTAAATCAGCTTCGGGGAATAAAATATACCCCCAAAAGAAAAGAAATGGCCAAAGATTATGAGGAGTATGCTTTTGCAAAATGGCCCAGCTAGAAATAGTAATTAACAGGGAAATAAGAACGGCCGTTATCCAATTAAACGGAGAAAAAGTGATTTGACCCCATACCTCCATCCCTATTCGACAGAGAAAGAGACCTATCGTTCCTGCCGCTATCCATCTAGCGACTTTATCAGCAAGGTTCACCATGTTGTGAATTATATTGTAATCTTCCTGGTAGTGATAATTAGACATGC
>QQUD01000063.1 GCA_008501785.1 Chloroflexota bacterium | reverse complement strand
GTGCATATCCCATGGCGAAATACCACAGACGATAATGGCTTGATTCGTTTACGTCATGAAATTGCTACCTTTTTATATCCTCGAATTACTGATAATAAGCCGCAAAGCATGAAAGTAAGTTTTTCATTCCCAACAACTGAAGAAGGTCGTCAAGAGTTTGAGTCACTTGAGCGAGCAATCAAAATGGGAGAAATAGGAAGTTGGGAGGGCGTGCTTACGGGTATGTCTGAGGAAATACTTCCCTGGTTTGGTGATTTGGTAAATCAAAAGGGAATTTTCAGTAAATTACCGATAGAATCACCCAAAACAATTGGAAATATTACATTTGTGGTCACAAATGGTGAGAATGGAGAATGGCACGTTACTTCTGATTTTCGAATCACGAAAGGAGGTTCTGAAAGTCTTGAAATTTCAAATGAGCACAGAACTGAATCCTTGCTGCATTTTATCATTAGAGAAGAAAAGAACAATCTTTCAACTACTGTAAAAATCAACAACCAAGCTAAAACAATGAGTAGTTCTGCTCATCAAGCCCGTGCTGCGTTTCGCTTTCTAGAAACATTAAGTCAAGGTTGCCGTTTGTCTCTTTACCTACCCAATCAAGACAAGCCAATTGTTACAAAAATTAATCCATTGGGGAAAATTTTCACTTTACATTTAGAAATTTTGCAACTTCTTGACAAGGTTTGTGTGATTGAAGATGAATTTGATACATCTTTTGCTATTCCACTAGAAGAGACTACAAGTGAAGATATTCAGGATGTGGATGAGCTGATTGAAATTATAGAAACCGGAAAGTATACGGCTCAAAACCAGATTTTCACAGTTGAATTTAACAATCCTGAATTACTCAATCGCTTGCTAGAAACGCATCAACAAAATAGAGAAATGGTCTTTCGGGTAAAGCCTGAAGAATTCGGTTATGAACTTTTTGGTAAGTTCTTGGATATTGGGCATCGTCGTATAGATATAGTCCAAGGAACTATTGGGATGCCTGTAGAACAATTTAAAAATGCGATTGCCGTAGTTACTGACGATTCACCATTCAAATTAAAGTTAGTGAATTCAACCATTACTAATATATACCCTGATCAATATATCAAGGAAGCAAAACGGATCAGCAAACTTCTTAGACAAAATTTTGAATTTGAAAACATACATCTTTTCGGTTCTCTTGTTTGGGGAGATTTGTTTAATGTCGAGACTGATATCGATCTGGCAATTGTTGGACTTGCTCCAGATAAGTTTATGAGTGTGTTAAGTCTAATTGAGAAATCTACAAAATACCCGGTTGATCTCGTAGATATTAGCAATGTGCCTGAATCTTTGCGCCAACAGATTCTAAATGAAGGTCAATTGTTAAATGAGTGATAAAGAATTCAAAAAACTGGCAGATGATCTGAGAAAGGGGCTAGACGAGGTCAATAAAATCGGACCTTTGTTTCAAGAAACATTGCAGAGGTTTGATAGTGAATTACCAGATAGGCTCGAACGCTATATACCGGGCGGCATACTTCACGACTTTTATCATGGCGTTGAGTCTATTTTATTCCGTATTGCTAGACAAATGGATTTACATGTTCCAGAAGGGGCAAGCTCACACAGAGATTTGCTAAACCAAATGGCAAATCCATTTCTCCCAAATAGACGACAGCCGGTCATATCACAGGAAACTGCTAATCTTTTGGATGAGTATCGGAGTTTTCGTCATTTATTTCGTGCAATTTATGGTTTTGACTTGAACTGGAAACGATTGGAGCCTTTGTTGATTGGTGCAAAACCTGCATTGGATTCATTTAATGATGATATTGAAAAATTTATAAATCTCCTGAAAATGCTAGATAATATCGTTGATTCTGATTTTTGATCGTGCCATCTTAAAAAATTTTGTTTTACAATTCAATATAGGCCTAATTCCTACTTTTCCAAACTGGTTGCGTCAATTATACTATCGCATAGTCGCGGCGCATTGCTGCTATTTCAACACAATAGATTGGAGAAAGTATGAACGAACCAAAGAAATATCAAAGTGGCATAAAAGATGTAGAGTTTGGGACCGGTGTGACGCTGGTTGAGCCGTTAAATATTTATGGCTGCAAGATTGAAGATGATGCCTTTATCGGGCCGTTTGTAGAAATTCAGCGGGATGTGGTGATTGGTAAACGCTCACGCATTCAATCGCACACCTTTATTTGTGAACTGGTGACGATTGGCGAAGATTGTTTTATCGCCCACGGCGTGATGTTTATCAATGACATGTTCCGTGATGGCGGCCCCACGGCTGCGGGACGCAAAGATTTGTGGTTCCCGACCCAAATTGGCAATCATGTGAGCATTGGCAGCAATGCGACCATCTTGCCGGTAAATATTTGTGACAATGCCGTGATTGGAGCCGGGGCAGTTGTCACGAAGGACATTACCGAACCGGGCATTTATGTAGGGAATCCGGCGAAGTTGTTACGGCCGTTACCACCCTCACAATAACCCCTCTCAAACTGGAGTGGCGGCTTTAGCCGGGTCAGATTTGCACGTTCGACCTGGCTAAAGCCTCCACTCCAAGAAAGCTCACTCGCCCCCACCCAAAATCAACTCACAAAACGGACAATTCCCTGCTGGCCGAATAATTGCAAACCCAGCTTGCGGATCATCCCCCCAATGCGTCATATCCACATTAAACACAATCGCCAGCCGCACATATCCCGACTGATTCGCGACTGTCAGCGCCTCAGCTAGCCAACGCGCTTGCTCATCTACACTCGTATCCTGCGCCCACCAAAATCGGGCAGGCAGTGAACGAAAGCCGCCTCCCGACAAAATGCCTAGCTCCGTGATACAAAGAGGTCTCGTGCCATGAAACGCTAGAAACACAGAATTCAGCGAAGGCTGCATGTACCAACCAAAATATTCCCCTGCTGGATGTCCTGTGGTGTCAAAGGGAGACGTGGCTCCTTCGTTGTAATGCACACCAACACAATCAAGATAATTCGCGGCTCCTGCGTCTGCCAAGCCGTTTACATAACGGGAGCTGGCCCAGGCGTGTGTGCCATCGTCAAATCCTGTAGGAGCTGGTGCACCGCTAATCACAACAATGCTGGCGTTGGTTTGTTTGATTGCTTGATAAGCGGGTTTCAACATGCCATCTACATATTGCTGCGGGCTAATCTCACCAGCAGGCCATTCAAAATCAATATTCATCTCATTCCAGACTTCGATGGCGTCAGGCGGTGGGTCGAGCGCCGCGACCCCTTGTAGAAACGCAACGTATGCGTCAAAGTCAATTGTGTTTGGATATGGATCACCGGTCAGTGAGAGCAACACCTTAAACCCAAAAGCGTGAGCTAATTCGATGCGCTCGACCAGTTCGTTCGGATTGCTGTCTGGTCGCCATTTCTGCTGAATTTTGACCCAGCTCATGCCCATGTTACGCATCAGCAGCGGATTTGTGAAGTCATGCGTTTGCCCACCCCATTCCAGGCCAACGGCACGCCACACATACCAGTTGACAAATTCGGCAGATTCCAGTGGTTCGACTTGGATTGGGGGAGGAGAAACGGCCGTAAACGACCACTCAACCACCTCACCATTTACCACCACCTGTGCCGTGTACGCGCCTCCCACAGCCAGTGGCAGTTTTGGAATCATCACAATCGCATCTTGCGCACCCAAAATAGAACGACCACGCTCTTGTGCATTTGCATCTGGATGCACATAGCTGGTTTCATCAAACACACAAACTTCGAGTTGGTACCCACCATGCCATAGTGCAAAATCTGTCACGCGTGGCGTGATGTTTCCATTCCCTACCTGCACAATCAGCGGTGGGCCAACCGGTTTGTGATACCCGTCACAGCTTGTTAGCGGTTCTGGATACTCGAGCAATGATTGTTGCAAAATCCACGTTTCGCCGCCGTCTGCTGGGAAGGTGATGGGGTAGGAAACGTCTGCACTGAGCGAAGCCGACGTGGCCGTATTTTCCCCCTCATCAACCACACCCGACCCCACATCCAAAACGGCCGCAACTCGTACCCCACCCAAATCATCCCGAAAATTACCATAGCCCACAGATTCCAGGTGGGGGTTTAGCACTTGCACGGCGTGAAATGGGGCCGACATCCAAAAGTTCATCGCCCACAAATAGTTGGCCTGAACATCAGTTGTGGCATAAATATTGCCATTGAGTGCAGCTTGCCGCCCTGCTTCTGTAAAAAACGGATTGTCTGCTTTTTCAGTCCGGGCAATGCCATTGTCGTTGCGGGCCATGTATTCGCTGTGCTGCAAGCTGCCTGTGGTGAGTTCAGCATTTTCGACCAATGTAGGTAGTCCTGCCA
>QQUD01000706.1 GCA_008501785.1 Chloroflexota bacterium | reverse complement strand
CCAAGCCCAATCACCAGGTCTCGCATAATGGATTAATGTGGCACGATTTCGCCTGTAATAATTGCCCCTCCCACAACCAAAACCAAAGTAATACCCGCTCTCTAAAACATATTGATGAAAATGGATATGTACCAATTGCTTGACAAGTTCTGTTAGGTTCTGTTAGTATCTTGCACATGAATGATTTTTTGCAATCAACAACGGAGGCGCAAGTGAAACTTTTAGACATCACTGCTGCCTCGCAATTGATAGATGCCGTGATTGGCGATACTGGCGACGAGAATTTTGAGTATGTAAGCGTGATGGTACCGCCATCGCAAAAAGCTTTAATCAAAGGATTGTCGAAACAGAATCGAACCAAACAGGCTTCTGTGTTTCGCTCTATCATTTACGAATGGTGCGAGATGAGACGGCAACAAGGCGAGGTTAGGTAAAAAAGTTTCACCGGGGGCCATGAAGACCCCCAGCGTTCGTACACTCCATTGCTTTGCCCAGTTTTACAGGCTAAGACAAAGCAAGGTTTTATGCACCTTAAAAGCAGCATAACTACTTTTAGGCACCTTGGACGGGAGCGACGGGATTTGAACCCGCGACCTCCGGCTTGACAGGCCGGCGTGCTAAACCGCTGCACCACGCCCCCAACAGGGTCGGAATAATATCAGAAATGAGTAGGTGTGTCAATACCAATTTTTAAGCAATTTTGTTTGTTTTGTAATTAGTCGAGCAATTTTCTTACTGCACTCATTACATCATCAACTATCACACTTTCTTCCCACGAAAACGGCCGTTTCCCCTCCCCATCCCAAACCGTCAGTACGCGCCCGCCCTTTCCATATGGCGCAGAAATCGCCGGATCACTTGGCCCAAAAATGCTAACTGTTGCACACCCAACTGCCGCAGCAATATGCGTTGGGCCAGTATCATTGCCAATATACAAATTTGCCATTTCTGCCAATGCACCAACTTCACCCAGCGAAACCGTTCCGGCCCAGTTGCCAACCGGTGAAAACATCATCCCGGCAATAGCTTGAGCCGAATCGTAATCTTGTGGCCCGCCCACCAGTAGAATTTGTGCCTCGTATCTTCGTACAATTTCATTCCCCAATAACACAAACCGCTCTAACGGCCATTGCTTACGTGGGTCCATTGAGAAAGCACCATCTCCACCACCTGGATGCATGATGACCAGAGGCCGATCTCCCAGCCAATCTAGGTCATCAATAAGGCGTTGGGTAACGGCCGTTCTCGCACTATCTTGCGGGTAAAACTCCATCGGCAGTCGTTCACCCATACCTGCTTCTAGGCCCAGCGCACGGGCAATTTCCATGTAGACAACCGCTTCATGCTCTTCCCCTGCTGGGGCACCAACTGGCAAGGTGTGCGCGAAGCCGCGTCCTCCTGCACGAAGTCCCACCCGCTGTGGAATCCCAGCCTGCCACGCAATGTAGGCTAATCGGCTTGACCTGCTGGGAATAATGCATGTGTCATAGGATTCTTCTTGTATGCGGTATATCAACTCCCGAATTTGACCCCAATTTTCGTTGCTAATATTGCCATTTCCAGCACGAATCAATTCTGTTAAGCGTGGATTCCCAGAAATGGCAGGTCGGGCTTCATCACTAATCGCCCAATCAATTTTGGCTTTTGGGTAAGCATTGCTGATGGTTGCGAGTAGGGGGGTTGCAAGCATAACACGACTGAGACAGCACGGTAGCAAGATTAATACCTTTTGTGGCGTCACGAAGGGCCGTCGCGCAAATAGGTAAAAAGGGAGGTGTGCAATTCGTGCTGCTGTCGAGACTAAAATGTTTTCTTCTACCATAAAAGTTCCACATCAAGCAAATTAATTCGTTATTTATTCTTCAACCGTAATCGCGTCTTTGACTTGATTAAATTTTGCCTCACCAATACCAGACACATTCATCAATTCTTCTAGCGAACTAAATGACCCATTTGCATCCCGATAATCAACTATTTTTTGAGCTGTGCTGGGGCCAATGCCAGGTAATGTGTCTAGTAATGCTATATCGGCTGTATTGATGTTTATGAGTCCACCAAAGTTTAGCCCAGAACCCATTCGACTTTCAACAACGATGTCTGGTTCATTGACTCCTGCATGAGGTAGACCTGTGTCTTTTTCCTCAAATGGGATGAATACTTGGACCCCATCTGCCAATGGTTGTGCCAAATTAATAACGGCCGTATTCGCTCCGTCACTAAACCCACCAGCCATCTCAATAGCTGCCTCAACAATGCTGTCTGGCGGCAGTTCATAAATGTCTGGATTTGCCACCGCGCCATTGACATAAACTTGAATCGGCCCCAGTGTTGGCGTTGGTGCAGGTGTTACTGTTGGGTCAGGGGGGATAATTTGAATCGGTGCTGGCTGCACCTGCCGCCGCAGCACCATCCCCGACACCCCAAAAATTGTTCCCACAAAAACGCCAATCAACACATTAATAAGTTGTTTTTGATTTATCACTTCCTCTCCCTCTGATTCGGCTCAATGATCCTGTCTCGAACCAATAAAGCCTTAATGACAAACGAAAGCAGAAACGGCCGTTTCCACCCATCGGCTGTCTGACACTTAGATAAATTTTGCACAACCCTGGACAACAAAGAAATTGTAGCACGGAGCTTAATCTGCCTCAATTTTCCAAAGAAAATCTCACCAGCGTTGCCCTCCTTTGCAACTTATAGTATCTTATCCTGAGTTCAAACATAAGATTATGACCACGGATAACCACAAAGGAGTCCATTAATGGGCGGCAAATCAGAAGCAGACCCTAAACAACCCCCACCCGGGCAAAAGAAAGTAACGATTGATATTCCCACCACGCTCCAGGCAGTCTACGCCAATGTGGCGCTCATCAGCCACACGCCAGCCGAAATAGTATTCGACTTCGGCCAGGTGATGCCGCGCATGCCGCGTGGCAAAGTGCTGTCTCGTGTGATCATGTCTCCTATGCATGCAAAAATGCTGCACATGGCTCTCGGGCAACAATTAGCCGCATACGAAAAACAAATGGGCAAAATTCCATTGCCTTCATCCCTGTCCTTACCGCAACAATTTTTCCGCTTTCCCCCACAAGAAGGCGAAAATGGTGGCAAATCAGATAACGACCCTTCATAAATGGAGTAACTCATGCAGAATCTTGATAAAACAGCCGATTCCATTCGGCAAAAAATGGAGCAAATGAATTCCGCACGTGACCAAGCTTATCAACGGTCGCGTAAATTGATTAGCATCTGTGCTCGTTCTATTCGCGCTGTCCACCGTGAAGAGTGGGAAACGGCCGAATCCCTGATCACCGACGCACGCAATGCGGCACAGGCCATGATCGAGGGCGTCAGCGCTTTTCCAAATCTTTATTGGGCTGGTTATACCCAAGATGCCCTTAAAGAATATGTTGAAGCAAATTTGACCTATGCATTGATTCGGAACGAACCGCTGGCTACACCAGAAGAACTCCATACAGAAAATAGCACCTGGCTCAACGGATTGGCTGAAGCTGCTACAGAGCTGCGCCGTCGCATTTTGGACATCATTCGGCATGGTTATAGCGATGAAGCAGAGCGCCTGTTGGATGTGATGGATCAGATTTACAGCACACTGGTCACGATTGACTTTAGTGATGGCATTACTTACGGTTTGCGCCGCCGCACAGACACGGTTCGGGCCGTGCTGGAACGGACGCGTGGTGATGTGACGACCAGTATGCGTCGCGCTGAATTGGAAAAAGCGTTGAAATCGCTGGAAGCAAAATTGGTTAAGTAAGTATGACAACGCCGTTTGTTTCGCTGGTGACGCCGCCAGAAAATCGAGAAGTTGGCCCAGATTACTGGTTCATTTTTAGCAAATTTGGGGTGTTGGTTCACGAAAAAGGGCAGCAGTTTACCCTGCCTGCTGTACATGATATTTCGGATTTGGGTGAAACGGCCGTTTCACCCAACATCATCCGCCAACATTACCTTGGCTACCTGGACACCGAACCACCTATTCATTGCATCGGAGCCGAAGTGCCTGAAGGGATCAAACCACCCTCTGGCATGGCGTTTAAAGGATTGCGTGAGTTATACGGCCGTATCGACGAAGACCTGCTCTGGTTGGCTGGGCGGGCTGTGCAAATAATCGACTGGGACCGCACCCACCAATTTTGCAGCCGCTGTGGTACTCCTCCTGAAATTCTATCGTATGAGCGGGCCAAAAAATGCCCAAATTGCGACTGCACTACCTATCCACGACTGGCCCCCGCCGTCATCGTGCGCGTAGACCGAATGATTGAGAATACGCACCATATTTTGTTAGCCCGCAACCATCGCTTTCCAC
>QQUD01000400.1 GCA_008501785.1 Chloroflexota bacterium | reverse complement strand
AGGCGTTGCTAAAGGATTGGGCGTCACACCACCAGACCCATTGGCACCACTGCCAGCGATCCAGGTTGGTCACGCAGAAGGTGCTGTTATTGCCGGTAATGTCACTGCAAGTGGTGACTTTGCAGGCCGCGACATCAACAAACATGAGGGAGATGTGTATCACGGTGATGTGGTGCAAGGAGATAAAATAATGGGCGATCAAGTCGGTGGCGACAAAATTACAGTTGGCGATATTTCAGGCGGACAAGGGATTGCAATTGGTCGTGGTGCATCAGCCCACGTAAGTATTCAGCATGGCATGGCGGCATCGGAAAATCCAGATAAACAAGCATTGCAAAAACTAATTCAAGACCTTGAACAGGCATTGTCAACGGTGCCAGCAGCACATGGGGACACTGTGGAAGCGGTTGCACAAACAACGCAAGCGTTAGTTACAATGGCAGAAGCAGAAAATCCAAATAAAACGATGCTGCAAATTACGGGTGAAGGGCTAAAACAAGCGGCAAAAAACCTGGCAGAAATCACGCCAGACGTGCTTAAGATTGCCACGGGTATTGTGTTAGCGATTGGTAAATTGACGGGAATGGGGTAGGTATGATGGGGGTGACAGCTGCACACAACTTCATCCACAATACGGCCGTTTGCAATCGTCACCATATGCGTAGCCGGAAATTGCTTATATCCGTTGCGAAATCCCCTACGTCCGAGTAAAATGAAACTTGCTACTCTACTCTTTTGCTGAAGAAAACATCATTGTTTCATTTGGCCTAAAAACGAACTGAGGAAAAAGTTGTGACAACAGATAATGTTGCTTACCTGACTGAATTGCACCAGCTTCTCAGCGAATATTTTAATCTGGCAGAGATTCAAGCCCTTTGTTTTGAGTTGGGAATTGATTATGAGAGTGTACCTGGAGACGAAAAACCGTCGCGTATTCGGGCATTAATTCTGAGCATGGCGCGAAACGGCCGTTTACCCAATCTCGTTGCAGCAGCCCATCAAATGCGTCGGCACGTTGATTGGCCTCCAGTTCCCAATGATTTTCAACTCCCCAAATCGCTTGCTGGCGACGGAATGGCCGTTCCTGCAAACCAACATCACATTTATGGCGACGATATTACCGTCGGCAATATCACGAACGCCAAAGCCATCGCCGTTGGGCGTGGAGCTTCTGTCACTTACCAGGAAGGGCTTTCCGTTGAAGAAGTCGCTGAACTAGTCGTTGAGCTCAAAAATAAAGAACAGCTTCATGAGCTGCAACAGTCTGAATCATTGCTGAATGCCAAGGCAAATGCCCTGCTTCCTCACGAACCAGAAACCGTACCCGTTTCGGCTGGCTCATTTTGGATGGGAGCCGATGAACATGCCTTAGAAGCCCCTCGGCATGAAGTAGATCTGCGAGCTTACTTCATCGGCAAATACCTGGTTACCAATCGACAGTACGCCGAATTTATCCGGCAGGCAAAACGGCCGTCTCCCAATACGCCAGACTGGTTTCTAGGGCAGCCAGTTAAAGAACGGCAAGATTATCCGGCTGTCGGGGTAAGCTGGTATGATGCCCAAGCCTATTGCCAATGGTTGAGCGAAACGACCGGAAAAACTTACCGTCTCCCTACTGAGGCGGAATGGGAAAAAGCGGCGCGGGGAACGGACGGCCGTCTTTATCCGTGGGGGAATGAATGGCAAGAAGGGATGTGCAATCAGGGGGGTGATGAGATAACGGCCGTTACCGCCTACGACAAACACCGCAGCCCCTACGGCTGTGTCGATATGATTGGCAATGTCCAACAATGGACAAGCACCATCTGGGGCAGCAACCGCCATCAAAGCGACTACCCTTACCCCTATCGCCCAGACGCCCGAGAACAGGTAGACGCAGGCGATGACCGCCACCGCCTGCGCCGCATTTATCGTGGCAGCACATTTAGCGATGCGTTTCAACAGTGTCGCTGCTCCATCCGCAAGCACGACCGCCCCAAAAGTGCCAAACTCACACGTGGATTTCGCGTTGTATGGCAACCATAATCAAAAAAGGAACCAAACACTAATGGCTAGTAGATTCCAAATTGGCAAACACAAACAAGTAAAAAAAGGGTGGCAAGAAACCCTCATTGACCGCATTCAGCAAGGCAAGGCATTGCCCCTGATTAGCAACGTTGTCAGCAATCGGCTGGTTTTTAGCAGTCACCGTGATTTGGTAGAAGGGTGGGCCGACTACATCGACTATCCACAAAACGACCGGCTCAACCTGACCCGCATGACCCAGTTTCAAAGCGTTATGAGCAAAGCCGATCCCGACATCAATGCAGATAATGATTATATCAAAGAGGCCTACCTCGACTTTTTGGAAAAGGCGCTGTTCTCAATCGCCGATGAAGATTTGGTCGATGATTTAATCGAAGATACGAATCTAGCCACGTTCTCCTTTTCACAAAAGGCAGAACGGCTAGAGTACCCTTCTTTTACCGACGGGCAGCAAAACCTGCTATTGCTGCTGGCCGATTTGCCATTGCCCATCTACCTGACCACCAGCTACCACAGCTTTGTTGAGACAGCTTTAATTAAAGCGGGCAAAGAGCCACGCACCGAGATTTGCCACTGGCATGAACGTCTAGCTACCCTCCCCTCCGTTTTTAACACAGACCCTAATTATGAACCGACGCCGCAGGAGCCGCTTGTCTATCATCTGCATGGCCTGGACAAATATCCGCAATCGCTCGTCCTCACAGAAGATGACCATCTTGACTTTTTGGTCACCATATCACGCGACATGGATGCCGTGCCGGTGCGTATTCGGCAGGCGCTGACCGATTCATCACTTATGCTACTTGGCTACAGCCTGCACGGCTGGGATTTTCGCGTCATTTTTCGGGGCATGATTAAGCCCATCACGGTGAAAAACCGACCCAAAAGCGTGTTTATCCAACTATCAGACAACGAACACGAGATATTTTTACGAAACTACTTACGTCAAGAAGCTGAATTTGAAGTGTATTGGGGTGAAACAACCAGCTTCCTCCAAGAAATTTGGCAAGGATGGAAGGGGATGGCAAAATGACAAAGCCATTGATAGCAAACCCTTACGTGGGACCACGCACATTTAGCCGTAATGAGAAAAATCAATTCTTTGGACGTGACCGAGAAGCGCGTGATTTACGTTCTCTGGTCGTTTCCGAGCGGCTGGTGCTTTTTTATGCCCAATCGGGTGCAGGCAAAAGCTCGCTTATCAACACACGTCTGATTCCGCAGCTGGTAGAAGATGAAGGTTTTGTCGCTTTGCCCATCGGCCGTGTCGGGGGCGAACTGCCCGATGGCATTGATGATGTAAACAATATCTTTGCTTTTAACCTGATGCTCAATCTGGAAAAAAGCGGGGGCGATCCGGGCCGCTTCACCCATATGAGCCTGCCCGATTTTTTGGCAGGGCTGACCACCAGCGACGGCGAACATTACGTTTATGATGAAACAGTTTCTCTCACCGGTGCGTCTGACCATAACGATGATGAGTTCGTCGAGCCACCCCATGTGCTGATTATTGACCAGTTTGAGGAAATTGTGACCTCCCATTTAGAACGGTGGCCGGAGCGCACTGAATTTTTTCGCCAGCTCAATCAGGCGATGGCGGACGACCCACTACTGTGGGTTGTGCTGACTCTGCGCGAGGACAATGTCGCCGCGCTGCGCCCCTATGCACGTATGCTCCCGGGCCAAATGCGGGCACGTTTTTATATGCAGCGCATGAAGTCTGGCGCTGCGCTGCTGGCAATCAAAGAACCCGCACAGTTGGGCAACCGTCCCTTTGCCGATGGCGTTGCTGAAGCATTGCTCAACAATCTGCGCCAAATTCGAGCCACAGATGAGGAAGCCATCCATTTCGGTGAATTTGTAGAGCCGGTGCAGCTTCAGGTCGTTTGTTACCAACTGTGGCAAAATCTAAAAGGACGCGATGCGGCTCCGATTACAGAACAAGATTTGGCCGAATTGGGGGATGTAGACAAGGCGCTGGCTCAATTTTATGAGCAAGCATTGACGCACACACTGCAAAAGACAAATGTATCTGAACTAGAATTACGCAACTGGTTTGGCCGCAAGCTAATTACAGAAGCGGAAACGCGAGGGACGGTCTACCAAGGGCAAACGAGTACCGCTGGATTGGACAACCGCGTTGTGCAGTCGCTGGCTGACCAATTCTTATTACGCACCGAGACACGAGCAGGTGGACATTGGGTTGAGTTGGTGCATGATCGCTTTATTGGCCCCATTTTGCAAGCCAACCAGGCGTGGAATACGCGCCAAAGTCCATTGACCCAAGCGGCACTGGCCTGGCATCGT
>QQUD01000732.1 GCA_008501785.1 Chloroflexota bacterium | reverse complement strand
TTTTCGTCGGGGATGCCGAGATGTTGCATGATGTCTTGTTTGCTGGCGAGGGAGTCGGTGATGATGTGATTGGCGCTTTGGGCGCTGGTGGTGACGAGGGCGTTGTAGAGGCGGGTGGGTAACGGCTGTCTATACTCAGGCACCAACATCGTCGTCAAATCATGCACTGTCACCACTAGCGGAATGGGTGATTGCAGCGGTCCGCCCCAATACGGCACATGGGCAATATCTGCGCCAATCTCCCGGCAAGCTCTGGGGAAGTGGCGCTGTTCAAACAATACCTTACCGATATTTCCTGGGCGCACTGAGACAGTTTTAACGTGAACACTTGGCGGTACAGTTTCAGGTTCTGAGCCACCTGGAATTTGCGGATAAACCAGCGTGATGTCCAAATCAGACACAAATCGATTCAAATGATACACAAGTTGACGTGTATATTGGCCACTGCCACTATTTACCTGATTCCAAAAAAACGCATTAATCGCTACATGCATCGCTTATTTTCACTCATTTATTATAGCATTCAGATGCTTCCGATAATTCCCGGTATTGTGCGCCAAATACTTGCGAAATGCGAGAAAATTCTATGTGTTTCGATGTTTATTTTATTAATCTATTAGTTTCGGATTTGTTACGATTGGCAAATAGATGAATTCGTCAGTATTGTTTGGCGTGGTTTCCTCTAGTTGAAAAGTATGTTGATAGGTTGAGCCATTGAACACAACTTCATATCGCCATTGCCCTGCTGGTTCTTCTTTGCCAATTGTCACAGGGCGAGATTTGTACGATCCATCTCGATGAGATGACCTTTGTGTGTCTGTCCAAGCGTCGAAAATAGAGTTGTCGGGTCTGTAAATGGTGTTTTGGCTGTCTAATGAGTTGGTGCGGTCTCTGAAATAGGCTGAAAAATAAACGGTATCATCTAGGGTAAACTGGGTCGCTTCGTGACTGATTTCAGGACTGGGACAAGAATTGAATTCGGGTGCGGCAGTTCCTGTTGTTAATTTGTTGACGGCCGAATCGTAATACGGCCGTTGTGTTAACCACCAGCTTGTGTCATTTAGGGGATTGCAGCTTCCTTGATATGGATCGATCAAATTGTAGTTGATGTCATAAACTTCTAAATGCAAATGCGGGCCTGTTGAATTGCCTGAGCTACCGACAATGCCTAAATATTCACCTGCCTGGACCGTTTCACCAATGTTTTTAGTCGTGAGTGATCCTATCTTTAAATGGCCATACCAGGCGACTGAGCCATCAACGTGCTGCACATAAACGGCATTCCACGTTTTGCCACCAATGGAACAACTGCGGTCGTCATTGCCATCTTGCTTGTGGATGATCACACCATCTGCGGCAGAAATGACTTCCACGGCATTGTCATCCATTTTGTTCCATTCAAACGGCCAGAGGAAAAAATCGGTCCCCCTATGACCCCCATAAATTCGAGAGTCACAACTATAATCTTGCCCATTATGATCCACAAAAAATGAGATTCCGTGATAACCATAATCATTAAAGCCGCTTGCTTGTTGCAGCGGCCAGTTGAGGGAAACGGCCGTTTCCCTATTCACACGCATCGCTAACTTACCTTGCGTCGTTAACATCGCCATATTTTGTGCTAACTGAGCTTCTATTTCAGATCGTTGCTCATCTGAGAGATGCTCTACATGTTCCATTTCATGATGACCGCTAATCACATCATCTGGTTCAACCGCTTGTTCCACAGGTGCAGCGACCAGTGGGCGAGTGATTTGGCATACAGATAAAATGATGCCTTGTAATAAAACCAATAAGATGATAATTGTTCGAATGCGACGTCTGAGCTTCCAGTTCACGGGATGATTTTCTCTTGCAAACATATAGAGTTTCTCCACAAAAAGCTTATCCAACTTCTAAATTCACAGGACACATAGTAAGTAAGATGCTATTTAAGTCAATATGGTGGTTTACACTCTCATGAAATGTTTTTTTTGATTGAATGGATGTGGTTGAGAAACGGCCGTTTCCCCGCTACAATATCCTCATCTTTCCTCTCTTTACTTTGCACCTTTCATCCTTCCCATCTTTGCGTTAAATTCTTTGGAGGTCTCATGAACCCAAAACCAGCCATCAAGTCCCAATTCCTGGCAGCGCTCGCCATGCTGTACCAAGCTGTTGAGAAATGCCCAGAAAACATGTGGAACGATGAAGCCGATCACAATAAATTCTGGCACATTGCCTACCATGCTTTGTTTTACACACATCTCTATTTGCAGCCAACTGGCGCTGATTTCATACCCTGGATTAAAGCACGTCGGGATTATGAATTTATGGGATCGAAACCCTGGGCACCAGATGAAACACCCGAAATCGGTGAACCGTATACGAAAGAGGAAATTCTTGAATGCCTCACTTTTTGTGAACAGCAGGTGCTGGATGTGGTGGACTTGCTTGATTTAGACGGTCCATCTGGCTTTGAATGGCTTCCTTTTGGCAAGCTGGAACTGCAATTTTACTCAATTCGTCATCTGCAACTGCACGTCGGTGAATTGTGCAATCAATTATTTACAAGAGCGCAAATTGATGTAAATTGGGTGGGGATGAAGGAAGTGTAGATACTTCACAATTCACAATTTGTTGTTCACAATTTATTATTTAAAATGGCCGTTCCCCCCCCCTTTCATCTCACCTGAGAAACCCCTATACATTCACATACTCAACTCGTAAAAAACCCTAAAATAGAGTATAATTTGAGATGCAAATTAACCTTAAACCTGAGCGCAATACTACCTGCTTATGGGGTAGTCTTTTTTCGTAAAAACACGTTGAAAAATTAGCCTGGGTCCAATTTGCAATTGCTTCGTATGTCGAATTGATTGGATTTTGTATATTGGTCTATTAGTCTATTTGCGAATGAAGAGAAATTAATAAATATACCAATACACCAATATATCAAAAATAAATAAGTCCAAATGGTCTTTAGAGTAAAATTATTGCAGTTGCATGAGAATCAAAAACCTTATCTGGGCAACAGCCCCAGGCATTAAAAAACGTGATTGCCAGAACACAATCACACCCCTCATATTTTGCCCAATCGTCGGAGGTCTCCCTTGGAAATCGGTACCGTAAGTCCTGTAGATATTAACAAAGAAATGCGTAACTCATATCTCGATTACGCTATGAGCGTCATCGTCTCCCGTGCGCTGCCAGATGCGCGTGACGGCTTGAAACCCGTTCATCGTCGTATCCTGTATGCCATGTGGGACATGGGCATTCGTGCGGGCACCCCCCACCGTAAAAGCGCCCGTATCGTTGGTGAAGTACTCGGTAAATACCACCCGCACAGTGACCAGGCAGTTTACGATTCGATGGTTCGTATGGCGCAAGAATTCTCTATGCGCTATATGTTGGTTGATGGGCAAGGGAACTTTGGCAGCATCGATGGCGACAGCGCCGCAGCCATGCGATACACTGAAGTTCGGATGGCTCGTATCTCGCATGAGTTGTTGGAAGACATCGACAAAAACACCGTTGATTTCACGGCCAACTTCGACGACAGCTTAAATGAACCCGATTTGCTGCCTGCAAGGTTGCCAAATTTGCTGCTCAATGGCTCGTCCGGTATCGCTGTTGGTATGGCGACTAATATTCCTCCGCAAAATCTTACCGAATTGTGCAATGCCATTGAGTATTTAATTGAGCATCAAGATACGCAAGAAGATGTGACGCTGGAAGATTTGATGCAGTTTGTAACAGGGCCAGATTTCCCCACTGGCGGCATCATTGTTGGAACCGAAGGTATTCGCAATGCGTATGCAACAGGTCGTGGACGTGTGATTGTACGCGCCAAGTCGGAAATTGAAGAGATGCCCGGACGTCCAGATCGGCAGCGTATCAATATTACTGAACTGCCTTATCAGGTGAATAAAGCGCTGCTCATTGAACGTATCGCTGAACTTGTAAATAAAGGGGTTCTTACCGACATCTCTGACCTGCGAGACGAATCTGACCAACGCGGTATTTCGCTGGTTGTTGAGCTAAAACGCGGTACACAGCCGATGAAGGCGTTGAATCAGTTGTTTAAACACACGTCGTTGCAAACAACATTTGGTGTGCAAATGCTGGCATTGGTTGACAAACAACCCCGCTTATTATCATTAAAACGTGCGCTGCAAATCCACATCGATCATCGTGTTGAGGTGATTTCCAGGCGCACCCAATTTGAATTGGAAAAGGCGCTGAGACGGCAGCACATTCTTGATGGCTTGTTGATTGCCCTTTCCAATCTCGATGATGTGATTGCCACGATTCGCCAATCACCCGATGTAGAAACAGCTCGAGCGCAATTGA
>QQUD01000203.1 GCA_008501785.1 Chloroflexota bacterium | reverse complement strand
AAACCAAATACCCCGAAAACCCTTCGGTGTGCGAATATTCATAAATTTTGTAGGGCGGTTCTTGTACCCGCCCAATCTTCACCCGCCCAGTCAAGGGCGACCACAAGGGTACGCCCCTACCGCATGCGGCGTACCATCACCCGCGCCAAATCCTTTTCAGACAATTGAGATTCATCCAGCAATTTAACAAACCGCTGGCGGCTAATGGCTACCAGGAATGCACCCGCCGGTCTGTCAGCAGCAGCACGATACGTTGCCATGCGTTTGCCACCGCGCAGCAGCCCAATTTCGCCAAAATATTGACCACTGTCCAATCGTGCCACCACCGCATCATTTTGATCCGGCTGAATCACCTCAACCTCACCTTCGATAATGATGAAAAATTCCTTAGCCTCATCCCCTTTTTTGAAAATCGTTTTGCCCGGTTCCACATAACGATGCCCCGTTAACGTGCCTGACTGTGCAAACTCAGGCGCATTCAAGCTGGGAACCAGTGACAAAATGTGGTTAGTCGTCATCCGTTCGCGCATAAGCTGCGCCATCACGTCATGCGTCAAATCATTGCCATCGAGCAATGTTGCAAACGTATCCCGGTCCAACGACACAAGAGCGGCATCTTTGTCAGCAGCAACGCGCACGGTAGCTCCACGCGGCGCATCATTCATCAACCCAATCTCACCAAAATATTGGCTGCTGTCGAGAACGGCCGTTACCATCTCCGTCCCATTCTCAAACTGCTTCACCACCTCCACCTCACCACGAATAATGATATAAAACTTGTCAGCCCGGTCTCCCTGTTCAAAAATGGTAGTGCCAGCCGCATACGTCACCGGCTCCAGCCGCGCCGTAATCTGCGCCAACTGCTTGTCATCCAACGTTTGCAGCGCTTGCGACACATACCGGTCTACAATCTCACCATCGCTAATCAGCACCACCCGCGACACACGGCTGGCCAAATCACGATCATGCGTCACCATCAAAATCGTTTTGCCCTGGGCGGTCAAATCTTCAAACAGTTGAAAAATAGTATCGGCCGTTTTCGAGTCCAGGCTGCCCGTTGGCTCATCGGCAATCAAAACCGCCGGATCATTCGCCAACGCCCGCGCAATCGCCACCCGCTGCTGCTGCCCACCAGAAACAGCCGAAGGCAGTTTGTCAGCTTGTTCAGCCATTTCCACCATTTCCAGCAGGTCCAGCGCTCGTTCTCGCCGTTCATCGGGGGAATGCAAACGGGCAAACTCCATCGGCATCATGATATTTTCAATCAATGTCAATGTCGGCAAAAGCTGAAAAAACTGGAAAATGACCCCCAAATTTTGTCCACGCCACAGTGCAACTTCATCTTCATTGAGTGCATGAATCGGCACGCCGCCCACAATCACTTCGCCAGATGTGGGCCGGTCAATGCCCGTCAGCATGTTGATTAAGGTGGATTTGCCGCTGCCTGATTTGCCAATTACCGCCACAAATTCACCCGCATCAACCTCTAAATCGACCCCTTTCAAGGCCAAAAACGGCCCAGCAGGCGTTTTGTATGATTTGACAATTTGACGCAGGTCGATCAGGTGTGGAGAAGAACGGCCGTTACCGCCAGTCACATCACGTTTGGTTTGAGTAAACAGTTTTTTAAGCATAGTTACCATTCCAAAGAGGTTCTAAAACTCTTTGGTCAACACCTTCGCTAATTTCAGAAAGTTAGCATGTCATTCCTGCGAAGGCAGGAATCCATCTTCATACTACACGAGTAGATTCTCGACTATGCAGGAACAACAACTATGAATTTCAGCCAAAATTTATTTTAAAGAAGCCCTCGCTAAGATAGGATTAGAGAGAGGATCACAATAATCCTTCATACAAATCATCCCAGCTAGGATTTTCTTTTTCAATCAAGTTGATTTTCCATTGCCGCTTCCACTTCTTCAACTGTTTCTCTCGCATTATTGCTGCGTTTACATCAGTTGTGTGTTCATAATAAACAAGTGTATGCACACCATATTTCTTGGTAAAACCTTCGTTTATATTATTTTTGTGTTCATAAACTCGGCGAATCAAGTTACTAGTCATGCCTATATAAAGCGTGCCATTCTTTTTGCTGGCCATCAGGTAAACAAAGTATGTTTTCATTTGAGTGTGTGTCATTTATTCAAAACACATTTTTTATGTTTTTCCCGCGAAGGTGGGAATCCATGCTTGTACAGGGGTGGATTCCTGCCTTCGCAGGAATGACAGTTGGGTGATTGTCTCAGGTGCGACGCACTTCGGAAAGTGCGTTGCACCTGATGAATAGCTACGAAAATAAAATACGGCCGTTTTCCACCAACGACCTGTCCAAAAATTGCGCCTTCAACCGCGGAGGCTGCAAGTTGCCATTGTAGGTTAGTGGAATAGTTTTCGGCTTCACCAGATAAACACGGGCGGGGCGGAACCCGAAACGGCCGTTAAACGCCTGCACAATGTCAATTACAATATTCTCAAACGTGGTTGCTGGCGTCGATTGACTGCCGCGCACTTCTGCAAAAATAACGACCTGTTCGCCTTCAACACCACCCCGATCAAGCCCCAACGCCATTGAATAACGCACAAGTTTGACAGCGTTAACCACTTCTTCCACCTCTTGCGGGTACACTGACTGTCCAGCATGGATAATGATATTTTTCTTGCGCCCCACAATGTACAGATAGCCATCCTCGTCCAGATAGCCTAAATCACCACTGCGAACGGCCGTTTTCCCATGACTCGACTGCTGCCAAAACAGACCTTCTGTTGCGGCTGGATTATTAAAATAGCCACGCGAATTGGCAATGCTTTGAATCGCAATTTCACCAATTTCGCCAATAGCAACAGGTTGGTCGTCTTGCAAAATGGTAATGTCGATGTGCGGAAACGGCCGTCCCACCGATACCTGTCCGCGTCCATTCACCCGCGATGGCGTCGATGGTTTCCACATACTTACACCAACGGTCGCCTCTGCCAGACCATATCCAGCCACCATCACATTTTGCAAATTAAACGTGGACTCAAATGCTTGCATCGTCGTCGCCCGCACGGGTTCAGCAGCATTTAATGCCACACGCAGGCTAGATAAATCGTATGCGTTGGGGTCATTGATGCGACGAAGCGCCAGCCGGTAAGCAAAATCTGGTGCGGCCGTAAACGTGGCCTGATGCGTTTGAATCGTACGCAGCCAGCTATCAATATCGCTCAAGCTGGTCGGTAATAAATATACAGACGCTGCTAAATAAAATGGCACCATCGTCTTCAAAATCAAACCCATGTCATGATAAACGGGCAGCCAACTGACAAAAATATCAGCTTCGGTAATCTCCATACCCGCAATCATCTGGCGCACATTATCGAGCAAGTTGCGGTGTGAAAGCTGCACCCCTTTCGGATTTCCAGTACTGCCAGAAGTGTACTGAATAAATGCCACGTCATTTGGCTCGATGTGGGGAAATGTGCCATTGGGCAAGGATGAGGTAGCATCAGACACCGTGATCAGCGTCAGATGAAATTGCTCTGCCTGCTTTTTAAATCCAGCTAACTGGGCTGGCGGCGTGTCTGCTGGCAAGATCACAATCCGCGCCTCGCAAAGCTGCACCATCGCCACGATTCGCTGAGGACTAAACCCCGGGTAAATGGGAACAGCAATACCCCCGGCTCGCTGCACCCCATAAAATGCGGCAAAAAAATCGTGCCCGTTGGGCAATGCCATCACCACCCGTTCGCCGCGCTCAATTTTGAGCGATTGCAGATAAGTGGCGAACTGGTTGATACGCTGCCACAGCGTTTGAAAGGTGACCGGTTCTTGCAGAAAAGTGTAGGCGGCGGAAACGGCCGTATTCTCAGCCCGATACGCTAATAAATCGATTAATGTTTCAATTTTGGAAGGTGGCATTCTCACCTATTTGTTATTATTTGTCGTTGAATCAATTGGTAGAGATCGGAAACCGTTTGCAGTAGCGTTAATTCAGCTTCATCAATTTCAATTTGGTACTTCTCTTCAGCAGTCGCCACAATGTTGACCATATCAACAGAATCAGCACCTAAATTTTGCAAAATATGATCAGTCCCATTAACCTGCCGCAATCCCAGTTGCAAACCAACCAACTTACAGATGTCGTTGAGCGTAACCGTCATAAATTCAGTATAACAGACAAAGAACAGTGTCCAAACAAATTAGGACTTTCGGCAAGTGCGCTGCACCTTAGCCTATATTTCGCACCTTTCCAATTGAATAGAGAGACGAAAAACAGACAGACATTGGTGTAGACAGCGCGATAATCCGTTCCACAGCCCGTCAACCTTATTTGACAGGCTGGCAGGATGGTATTCC
>QQUD01000636.1 GCA_008501785.1 Chloroflexota bacterium | reverse complement strand
CTGCTGCGCCAACAATTTCCCCACAGTTGTTTCGCCAGTCCCCGTAAAGCCGGTTAAGAGAATATGTGCCAGGCCACACTCATTCTTCTTTATCGATATCCACCCAACACAATCTTACTGGCAGGCAAAATATTCGCAAATTCTTCTTTCTTCTATTCGTCAAATTCGTCCATTCGTTTCATTCGTGATTCAAGGAGATTCTCATGAAGTACAGCAACCTCGGAAATACAGGTTTAACTGTTTCCCGCATTTGTTTAGGTATGATGACCTATGGCACACCAACCTGGCGTGATTGGATATTGTCAGAAGAAGACAGTCGCCCGTTTATCAAACGCGCCCTCGAACTCGGAATCAACTTCTTTGATACAGCCGACATGTACTCACTTGGCATTAGTGAAGAAGTTACGGGCCGCGCCCTGCGCGACTTTGCTCGCCGCGAAGAAGTTGTGTTAGCAACCAAAGTTTTCTTCCCCCTCAACGATAAGGATCCAAACGCCGGTGGCCTCTCTCGCAAACACATCATGGAAGCCATCGATGCCTCGCTTAAACGTATCGGCACAGATTACGTCGATTTGTACCAAATTCATCGATGGGATTATTCAACCCCAATTGAAGAAACAATGGAAGCACTGCACGATGTTGTCAAATCTGGCAAGGCGCGTTATATCGGTGCTTCCAGCATGTTTGCCTGGCAGTTTGCCAAAGCACAATATACGGCCGATCTACACGGCTGGACGCGTTTCATCTCCATGCAAAACCATATGAACCTGGTCTATCGTGAAGAAGAGCGCGAAATGAACCCATTCTGCATTGATCAGGGCGTTGGATTGATTCCGTGGAGTCCGTTAGCACGTGGTTTTTTGGCTGGCAACCGCCCCCAAGAAAAAGATAGTGGACCAACCAAGCGGTCAAAAAGCGATCAGTTTGCACACATGATGTATTATCAGGAGGCTGATTTCGAAGTCGTCGCCAGAGCCTCTGCCTTGGCGAAACAAAAAGGTGTCTCAACCGCTCAAATTGCGCTGGCATGGCTGTTGCACAAACCGGGTGTCACGGCCCCAATCATTGGTGCTAGTAAAATGCGTCACTTAGAGGAAGCGATTACTGCTGTTGATATTGCCCTCACCGATAATGAAATCGAACAACTTGAGGCACCCTATCAGCCGCACGCCATTTTGGGACACAGTTAATGAAAAGTGGCTCCCAAGGAGAATGATTTGTGATATGATTGTTTCGATAATCTTTCATTAAATGATCACTCAAAAATTATGAAAAGGTGACCTCATGAAGCAGCTTTCGTTACTTGATAACAGCTTAGAAGTAAGCATATATTTTGAACATAGCGATAGTGAGTATGCTGATGATATTTGTGTTTGTTTTAAAGAGTATTGTCAGGAAGAAGAGAAAATCTTTAAAGCAGGAGAAACTAATATCTTTTTAACACCCGATCAGGCGAATCAATTGGCATTAGCACTGATTGAAGCATCCAAGCAAAGCCTTGGATTTAGGGACAGCGAACATGAACCTCAAGACTAAATCACATGTGGGTTTAGCCTTGCATTGATATTGTTTTCTGACAAACAAAAGGTGTGAGGAGAAACTGTTTCGATTAAGCCGTGAATATGCGTATGATGCGTGCAATTTATGTACGCATCATACGCATGTTTTTTATTTAGCAAAGCCAACTGCGCGGGTTTCGCGAATGACTGTTACTTGAATTTGGCCGGGGTATTGCATACTTTCTTCAATCATTTTGGCAATATCTTTGGAAAGACGCATCGACTCTAAATCGTCAATTTTATCTGGCTTGACCAAAATACGAATCTCACGACCTGCTTGCAGGGCGTATGCGCTTTCAACGCCATTGAAAGAAGTGGCAATATCTTCGAGGGTGCGTACCCGTTTGATATAATTTTCCAGACTTTCACGTCGCGCCCCTGGTCGTGCCCCAGAAATCGCATCGGCCGCTTCCACAATAATCGCCTCAATGCTTTCTGGCTCTACTTCATGGTGATGAGCAGCAATGGCATTAATCACAATCTTGGGCACTTTATATCGCTTACAGAAGTCAGCCCCAAGCTGTGCATGGGTTCCTTCTTGCTCGTGGTCCATCGCTTTGCCAATATCGTGCAACAGCGCACCCATTTTGGAAATTTCTACTCTTGCGCCCAATTCGGCCGATAAAACGGCGGCAATTTTTGACGCCTCAACAGCGTGGAACAATTGATTTTGACCGTAAGAGGTGCGGTACTTCAATCGGCCCAGCATCTTCAAAATTTGCGGATGCAATCCATGCACATTGGCTTCGTAAGCAGCTTGCTCACCAGCCTCTTTCATGATGTGTTCCACTTCGTTGGTGGCGTCTTTAATGAGCTTTTCGATGCGGGCAGGGTGAATACGGCCGTCTGTGATCAATCGTTCCAACGAACGTCGGGCAATCTCACGTCGTACCGGGTCAAAACTGGAAATTGAGACAGCTTCAGGTGTATCGTCTACCACAATGTCTACACCGGCGGCTTGTTCAAAGGCGCGAATATTACGGCCGTTTCGCCCAATAATGCGCCCCTTCATCTCCTCATTTGGCAGCGGTACCGTTGATACCGTCACTTCAGCTACTTGATCGCTGGCAATACGCTGAATGGCCATCACAATTAGCTCACGCGCCTTTTGATTCGCCGTTTCCTTTGCCTCATCCTCAATTTCGCGCATCTTACGCGCCATATCCTGGCGCGATTCCTTCTCTACATCAAGCAACAAATGCTGTTTTGCTTCCTCGGTGGTTAAGGCTGCAATTGTTTCCAACTGCTCTCGCCGCTCTTGCTCAATCGTTTCAATCTGATTTTGACGTCTATCTAATCGGCTTTGTCGTTTGTTCAACGCTTGCTCACGATGTTCGAAACGTTTGGCTTGCTTATCCATTTTTTCACCACGGATATCAACCCGTTCTTCAGCACGAGCCAAATCTTGGTAGCGTCGTTCAACCACTTTTTCAGTTTCCATGCGAACTTGTTTCGCTTCTTTGGTTGCAGTTGCTAATATTGATTCGGTTTCTCGTTCGGCAGCGGCTTGTTTCCGCGCCAGTTCATTCTCAAAATCAAGTCTGGCTTGTTCTGTGCGTGGTTTCATCACAAAGTAAGCGATTGCACCGCCTACCAAAACACCAATCACAGCACCAATCAGAATGCCTATCCATATTCCTGGCATTGGGGTTCTCCTTCATCAAATTCAATGATCATGGGACAAGTTTTCCCACAATTCATCTGTAATTTCTCGAATAACAGCGTAGTTAAAACCGCGTCGCTGCAAATAGCCGCCCATTTTTTTGCGGAATTGATCTTCGGGCAAGTGCTGCCAGCGGTTTACCCGCATGGCTGCTGCTTTGTGCGCAACGGCCGTTTCATCTACATCTGCTAATGCTTCATCAATAATGTCACGGGCAACCCCCTTCTGCATCAGCTCCTGTCGTAAAGCCAGGGCGCTGCGCGGCTTAAAGGTTTCCCGTTGTTCAACCCAAAATTGGGTAAAAGAAAGGTCGTCGAGTAATTGTAATTCTTGTAAACGGGTTACAACTTGCGTAATAACCAGCTCATCATAACTTTTACCACGCAGATTTCGCTCGACTTCAGCAATACTGCGTGGACGATAACTAATGTATCTAAATGCACTCTGTTTCGCTTTTTCCAGCGTATCTTCTTGCTGTAAAACAGCAATGTCATCAGGAGAGACTGATTGCCCTACCCGCAATCGGGCAGCCGAAATCTCCGCCAATCCAAATGCAAATTCGCCATCGAGAAAGACATTGACCCGGTCAGGGTTTCGTTTTTGCCTTGTTAACGCTGTAATTTCTTGCATAAAACGCAAAAAAGCCGCGGCATATGCTGCTGCCACGGCTTGCTTAATTTTATCTGAATAACGATAATGATGGGTTGCCTGAGATTAATCAGGTTTAGCCCGATGTTAATTGATACAGGTAACCTATCTCACCGAAGTCTCTGGTTTAGGCTACGCATTGGTTTCAATTTTCGCTTTGCGTAAACGATTCAACTCCCCATCTTTTCCCATTTGGGCACCCCCATCATTTGGGGAACCCCAGTCAGTCAATTTTCAATCGTTTTTACGCAAAACATTGCTGATACCATAACATCTAAGACAATACAATTAACATACGATATTGTCGGTTTAAACGAATGCCTTTACGAGCTTCAAATAGATGCAAAAATCAATCTATTCAAATTGTCGTAGAGAATCGTTGATCGTAAAACAGATAATCAAACCATTGGCAGGCTGGCTGTAAACAAACAAATCAATAGATAAAATCAATCACACAGCCAGTCTTCTT
>QQUD01000569.1 GCA_008501785.1 Chloroflexota bacterium | reverse complement strand
TAATCGTGAAGTTTTGGTGGAAACGGCCGTTACCCAACCCTCGTGGCTGATTCTCAACGACAGCTACTTTCACGGTTGGAACGCCTACGCACGACCTGTTGGGACCGGGGAAGATGCCGAGAAGCAGATCGATGTGGTGTTGGTGAATGGCAACTTTCGGGGTGTGAAAATTGAGCCTGGAGAATGGGCCGTGCGCTTCCGCTACAGCCCACCGAGTTTTTGGTTGGGTGGATTGGGCAGCTTAATGGCGATCATTATTTTGGCATTTGCGGTGGTGGTCTGGGGGTGGGGGCAGTTCTACCGGCCCAATGGAAAAACCTCCCTCACGCGCAGTCTTGCTAAAAACAGTTTGGCACCGATGGCCTTGAGCTTGTTCAACAAAGGCATTGATTTTGCCTACGCCATTTATTATTTGCGTGTACTGGGTCCGGCCGATGCGGGTAGTTTTCAAACCGCTATCACTACCGCCATGATCTTTGAGATCATTTCCAATTTTGGCCTCGATCTTTTGCTGATTCGTGACGTTTCGCAAGATCGGGATAAAGCATCGCACTATTTGCTCAACACAACACTGTTGCGGCTGGGTGCGGCATTGATTGCAAGTTTGCCCGTTGTTATTCTCATCGTTGGTGCTGACTTGTTCAATCGAGAAGCATTAACGTCGGCCGAAATTATGGCAACGGCGCTGATTATGCTGGGCATGGTCTTTTCGGGCATGTCGAAAGGTGTCACGGGCCTTTTTTACATTCACGAGCAGGCAGAAGTGCCAGCAACAATGACGACTGTGACAACCATTCTCAAAGTTGGGTTTGGGGTGGTGGCGCTGCTGTTAGGGTATGGCTTTGTCGGGTTAGCGGCCGTTTCCATCATCACGAACATCATCACCATGCTGCTGCTCTCTGTGATTGCACTGCGCCGTTATACGATTCAAGGCCCGTGGCGAGTTGATTGGACCTTACAGCGGGAAATGGTCCGTAAAGGGTTCCCGCTGATGCTCATTCACCTGTTACAAACCGTGTTTATTTCGGTGGATGTGCTGCTGCTGCGCTTGCAGTTGGGTGAAACTGTCGGGCGGGAGATTGTGGGTTGGTACAGCAGTGCGTACAAATGGTTTAATGCGCTGCAAGTGGTGCCATCGTTCTTTACGCTGGCGCTGTTCCCGATCATTACTCGTGAAATTCAGAAGTCGATGGATTCTGCACGACGCATGTACCAGATGTCGATTAAGTTGATGCTGCTGCTGGCGCTGCCGATAGCGGCCGTTACCTTTTTCTTGGCTCATCCACTGGTGCAACTGCTGGCTGGTGATGAGTTTTTGCCGCATGGTGCAATTGCGCTGCAACTAGTGATTCTTTCGATTCCCATTGGCTGGATGAACAGCGTGACCAATTATGTGCTGATCGGTTTGGGACTTGAAGGCATGCAGCCGCGTGCGTTTACGATTGCGGTGGCGTTTAACATCATCGCTAATTTGATTTTCATTCCTCGATACAATTATGTGGCTGCGGCGGTGACGACGATTTTGTCGGAGGTAGTGCTGCTGGTTGTGTTTGAATATTATTTGCGGAAACGGATGGATGGGGTGAATTGGGGTGGGTTTTTATTACGGCCGTTACTCATCACCGCCCTCATGTTTGCAGGCATGTACCTCGGCGCACAACTGCACATGGTTGTTGGACTAATCTTGGGCATAATCATTTACCCCGCAGGCCTGTTGTTGCTTGGCATTCTTGGCATTGAAGAGCGGAAAGTACTTGGCAAAATTCTACCCGTGTCAATTGCCAACCGGTTTAATTTAGACTAAGATGGTTTTAGTTGATTGTTTTAGGTTGAGAAAATTATAAAGGTGTCCTATGAACTGGGAGGAAATTCGAAATTTATACCCACAGCAATGGTTACTTGTTGAAGCAATCAAAGCTCGCTCAGAAGCCAACAAGCGAATTTTAGAGCAGCTTCAAGTTTTGCAGAGTTTTACCGATTCTCCTTCGGCTATGAAACAGTATTCCCAGATTCATCAACAACAACCACAGCGAGAGTTATATGTTTTGCATACAGATCGAGCTGAATTAAATATCACCGAACGGCGCTGGATTGGTATTCGGGGGAATTAGTGGACATTTCACTGCAAGATGGATTGCCATTTATTTCTATTGAACTCACACAATCAAATCAAATAATTACGATTCCAAATGTTTTAATTGATACCGGTTCAGCCGGGACAGTTTTTAATACGGATTTGGTTTCACAGATTGGGTTAGTTTTGGAAACGAACGATATTATCCGGCGAATTCGCGGGGTTGGTGGGTCTGAATTTGTCTTTACAAAAATTGTTGATCAGATCAGTTTGGGGGATTTGCAAGTTGAGAAATTCGAAATTGAGGTTGGTGCAATGGCATATGGTTTTGAAATTGGTGGCATTATTGGAATGGATTTCTTAACCTCTGTTGGCGCAATCATCGATCTTAATAAATTTGCTGTGTTGCCCTCTAATTAGTGATGTCGCAAGATAGAAAACACCGACAATCTTTAATTTGGATTATTTTGATTTTACTTGTTGCGGCCGTTTTGCGCCTCTACGGTCTTAACAATATCTCCCCTCCTGGTATTGAACATGATGAAGTTGCCAATTGGCTGATTGATCGCTCGATTTTGGCGGGCAATCACGCTATTTATTTCACGCGTGCTTATGGGCATGAGGCCGGGTTTCATTATATCCAAACTGCGTTTGTGGCGCTGCTGGGCGATAATGTGCTGGCGCTGCGGCTGCCTGCTGCCTTTGCTGGATTGTTGGGGGTGGCGGTGAGCTTTACGCTCGTTCGTAAATTGTTTGGGCGCGATGTGGCGCTGATTTCGACGGCGCTGTTGGCTACTTTGTTCTGGCCTGTGTTTTATAGTCGCTTAGGTTTGCGTGCGATTTTGTTGCCGGTGTTTTCTGGTCTTTCGGCTTATTTTTTTGTTTGTGGGGGGAATTTAATACAAAGGGACAAAGGGACAAAGGGACAAAGAAGAGAAGAGAAAGCGGGGAATTATTTTCAATTTATTTTGGCCGGTTTGTTTGCGGGGTTGAGCATTCACACGTACATGGCGGCGCGAGCGGTGCCGATTTTTTATGGGTTGTTTGTGATTTATTTGGTGGTGTGGCAGCGGGATTTGTTGCGGGAAAAGTGGCGCGGGGTGGTTTGGTTTACGGCCGTTTTCGCCATCACCGCCTCTCCACTTGTCATCTACCTGTTCACCAACCCTGGTGCAGAGTTTCGCATTGAGGAAGTGAGTGCGCCGCTGACGGCGTTGCTTGCCGGGGATGTGGGGCCAGTGCTGGAAAATGGCGTCAAAATTATTGGCATGTTTGGCTGGGCGGGTGATCCGCTATGGCGGCAAAATGTGGCGGGAATGCCGGTTTTTGAGCCGGTGGTGGCGGTGTTGTTTTATGTGGGGGTGGTGGTGGCTTTGTGGCGGTGGAAAGACGGCCGTTTTGCCTTCATCCTCCTCTGGTTAGCCACTTCAACCATTCCCAGCCTTGTCACAATAGACGCGCCCAGCACGATTCGCATCATCAATGCACTGCCTGTTCTGACTGTGTTTCCAGCCCTACTTATTCACATTTTATCCAAGTTATCCACAGATAATCCACAGTTATCCACAGATGTGAGCAAAATTGTGCTTGGTTTGGCCTTGACGGTTGGCGCTGTTTATGCTAATCGCACGGTCCAAAAACTCTTTGTTGAGTGGCCGACAGGTGGCGATGTGCCTTTTGTGTGGCAAGCTGCATTTTCGGAGGCGGCTGTGGCTCTCAATACATCACCAACAACCGAATCTGTGGCAATTGGTGGTTGGTCACCAGACACGATGGACCCCAAAAGTTTTGATATAATTTTACATCAGGATGCGGCGCAAACAAGTCATTTTAATCCTGAAGATGGCACGTTGATATTGCCTGCTGTTGCCAGTGGTGAACAGGTGATTGTAATACGGCCGTTTATTCTCGAACTACATCCGTATTGGGAACAGCAGTTGGTTGACTGGGGTGCTGATATTGCTGTTGGTCAACACATGACCCAATATGGTTTGAACACGATGCCAGACATTCAGCCAGAATTCCCTGCTGATGTGCTGATTGGGAACCAACTTCGATTTTTAGGGTATGATTTTGCATGTGTTTCATCTTGTCAATTGATTAGCTACTGGCAAGTTGAAGCCGAACCAACCCACGCGACCCGGTTATTTGTGCATTTGCTTGATGAAGAGGGCACGATTCAAGCCGAGAATTACCGCCTGGATAATCTGGACCCACAATCACTTTGGTTCCCACATTGGCAGCGTGGCGACTTGATACTGCAGATTCAC
>QQUD01000167.1 GCA_008501785.1 Chloroflexota bacterium | reverse complement strand
GCTGGCTGCCTTATCACCAGCGACCATCTTGATGTGGACCACGGCCGTTTCTGCCAACTGCCCATCAGAAACCGTATAGGTAAACGTCTCAGTGTCGCCAACATCTAGAATTGGCGTGAAGGCAACCTGGTTGCTGTTAGCATAAGCAGTGCTGGCAACAGATGGATCGCCGACGGCGGTTAAATTCATCGAGTCACCCTCCACATCCTCATCATTTGCCAGGACATTTAGCGTCATTGGCGACCATTTATCGCTGGGCACAACCAGCAGATAATCGTCTATTGGGCGGGGGGCGTCGTTGATAGGATCGATAGTCACATTAACGGTGACTGTGTCGTTGTATTCGCCATCGTTGACCTGCACCGTAAAGCTGTCTGCGCCATTGGCATCGGCGACGGGCGTATAGGAAATGGCGGCATTGACATTATTCACACCAGAGGTGTTGCTGACAACGGCCGTTCCCCCACCCTGCCCAATGCTCCAGCTCATCGAATCTCCATCAACATCTGCGCTGCTGAAATTGAGGCTAGTTGGTGTATCTTCGTCGATGGTGATGGCGATAGTGCTGCTGCCGTCGATGGTGGGTGCGTCGTTAACGGCCGTTACCGTCACCGTAATCGTCGCAGTGTCTGTATAATCGCCGTCGCTGGCAACATAAGTAAACACATCCTGGCCGTTGAAATTCAACGTCGGCGTATAAACCACATCGACCGTTGATTGCAGCGCAGCCGCCCCACTAGTGGGAACCGAAATCGAAGCAACGAGCAGATCATCACCATCCAGATCAATATCATCCAGCAAGGGTTGGAAAACAATTGGCGTATCTTCCAACGTGTAGAAATGATTCGGTCCACTATCTGGCGCAGCCACCACAGTCAACGTGTACGAATCACTCTTTGTCAGGTTGCCTGCCACATCTCGCACCTTCACTTGTAGCAGGTAGTCACCTATCAGCTCCAGTTCGGGCGCAAATTGCCAGGTGCCACTACCCCAACTGCCATCGGCATCATACCATTCGCCATTTGGAAGCTCTACATTCACCGTCACAGCAGCAATATCACTACCATCACTCATCGAACCGCTGAGAACCGGCACACCACTACCGCCAACAGGATAATGCTGCATGGCCACCTGGGTTAACACAGTGGTGACGGTGATTTGCGGGGCAACGGTATCGACCCAAACTTGTTGCGGCGTCCCCAGTGTGCCCACATTGCCCACAATATCTTCAGCCTCAACGCGCAGGGTATACGTCACCCCATCGACAGCAGGCATTTCCCACATCCACAGGAACTGCTGTTCGCCGGTTTCGTCTGGGGCGTAAACGGCCGTTTCTTTCCAAGGCTCACTGTCAAGCTGAACAGTCACCTGCACCGCTTCACTGCCTTCCAAATCATCCAGCGCCGTTCCTAACATCTGGTTATAGTCACCACCTAACATCGCTGGCGGGGTAAAGGTCAGAATTGGGCTTTCCAAATCAACCGTAAACGTCATCGTTTCAATGGCGCTCACCTGACCAAATGCATCAGCAGCTCGAACTTCGATTTGCCACGTTTCACCATGATTCAGGAATGGCAGCACGGTCAGGTCCGCAGACCAAAATTCCGTACCCTGTACAGTTTGCCAACTGCCATATTCTGGCCGTACTTCTACATACGCTACACCAGCACCATCGCCGTCGTCTGCTGTCCCTTGGAAAATTTGAGGGCCTGTGGTGACAAACGGTTCGTTAGAAATTGTAACAACGGGTGGTTGGTTGTCTAGCTGATGCGTGATGCTGTCTGATGAGGGCAGTTCTGGCGGTACATTCACATTTTGTAACGCCGCTGTCAGTGTAACTTCGGCGTTATCAGCCAAGTCGCTGGCGAGGTGGGTGGTTAAGGTAATTGTGTTTTTACCAGGAGCCAACGGATCCAATGTACACTGCCACGGGTTTGTGGTGGTGCAACTTGCCCCTTCGATGCTGTCGTGGATGATGGCGGTGGATGAAACGGCCGTTAAGTCAATCTCAACACCCGTCAACACTTCACTTTCCTGGTTATCTACCTGCACCACGTACTCCAACGTGCCGCCCGGTCCCCAATTCGCCGAAGGCGCTTGCAGGCTGTCCACCGTCAATGCCAGACTGGTAGCGATAGGCTGATTGTCTGCCACATTGTCCACAACCGTGATGTCATCCCAATGGTATGGCACCCAACCTGAGGTCTGTGCGTTGTCCATTTGCATCCCTGAGGAGGGAGCGCTATTGACTGGGTTTAGTGGATTGGTGGCGGGGAAGATGGCCCAAACACGGCCGTTATCACCCAAACCAAAGGACAATGTTTCAATATTGCTCGTACCCACCAACGGCAGCCGCACTTCTGTATCTCCTTCATTGCCTTGCACAAATTCCCAATCCAATGCAGATGGCTGCCAACTTCCACTGTATTCCCACAGCGTACCGGTCAGCGGTGAAGTAACTTGTACAGCGTAATTTGCGTCAAATGGCAGTTGAGCGCTGGGCGCACTTTGCAATGGCGTGATTAGTGCGCTGCTGCCGCCACCACCGCTGTTTAAGTAAATCCACAGCTCACCATCCAACGTCCACCAACCACCGCGCCACGCCATGAAGAAATCATCGCTGTCCCATGCGGTATAGAATGCTTGTTTGCCAGTTGGGCTGTATGTGACTTCACTGCCTACAGTCCGTGCATCGTTGTCCAGGTAATCGGTATCTGGCTCCCATTCACCATTCGCGGTATCGACATAGCCATCAACAATAATAGATTGTTGGCGTGAACCAAATGACCCATTGTCGATGCCCACATACCAGGGACCGTAATCGTAGAACGTTGTATTGCCAACAGCATCCATCGCTGCCAAATGCACATACCATTTGCCATTGGCGTTGAGGGTGGCGGAAGCCGTATTCCCCGTCACCGCATCGGCAGAAATTGTGTCTGTAATTTGATCAACAGTCAGGTACGTTGTCAAAATGCCGCTGCTGTCCAACGCCGCCGTCCATGTAATCATCAGCGAGGTTTCCACATCGAAATGTGTGCCTACAGGAGCGCTAAACGCCACCGGATCCAATCCAGACGGCGGTACTTCATCAATGCTGAAGACCAGCGGACTGCTGTTTGTGTTGCCAGCCCGGTCTGTTGCTTTCACCCATGCTGGATAGCTGACAAACGGCAGGTACTCTGGGCCATCCCAGGTCAACGACCAATCGCTGCCAGAAACCGTTGCCGGATGCCAGGAAGTCCCACCATCCAGACTGACTTCGACGGCAGCAACGCCGCTCTCTACATCCGACACCGTGCCAGAAAAGGCAACGGTATGTGTCAGCCACGCGCCTGCGGAAGGTGCATCAACGGTGAATAGTGGCGCTGTCACATCTGCTGCATCGTTACCCACAATATCGAATGATAGTGAATTGTCTGAGGCTGAGTTACCGGCTTTGTCTTCGGCATAAGCTGTGACGTTGGTGTAACTGCCAACCGTCGGCGTAATCCAGGCGCGGAAAATGCGCGGTTCCTGGGCATCTTCATCCCAGGGTTCGGCCGCCCATGTCGCCGCATAAATGGTGCCACCAACATCAAAGTAAACATCTTTTTGCGCCACGCTGAAATCGTCGGCGGCGTAATCTGATACCTGCGCTCGCAGTTCAATAGGCGCATTCACAGAAGCACCGTTCAGCGGTTCAATCCAGGTAATGGTTGGCGGCACACTGTCCGCGACAAATGAGCCATCATACCAATCAATTTCATCTTCTTCCTGGTTGTCTACCATGTCGGTAGCGCGGCTGTAGAATCGGTACAACCCTTCTGCGTCAGGTGTAAAGTCAGATTGCCAGTAAGAGAAGGTGGCTCCAGGAGAATCGAGCGTCACAGATATCCATGAAGATGGGAGCGTGGCGGTGACGGGTTGGCTGCTGTCGGTGATTTCGACAACGGCCGTTTCCACACTTTTTACCCCCGAATTCCCCATCACTGTAGACAAATCTTCTTGCCCCAGCAAAAGCAGAATAGGCGCGGCCAGCAGTTCACTGTAACCCAGGTCGGCCCGCAGCCCGCCACCTTCTGGCACCTGTTCATGTCGTGATGCGGCGTCGAGTGCCGGCGAGTTCGCCGTGAGCCGGTAAGGGAATGCACCACCGGCAAACAGCGGGTCACTTCCAGTGATGTCACCTTCACCGGCAAACACATTATCATAATTGGTGGACATGTTCAGCAAATTGTATTTGCTAAACACCTGTCCGTTCGCTGTGCCTGATAAAGCAACACCTGAGCCAGAGAAAATGTTGTTCGAGACAGAAGCCCATGTGCCATTGCCGTCGGCGTTGATAGCTGTGCCATTGTTCACAAAGGTGCTAAAAGTCAATTCGGGTGTGCTTCTATCGCTGGCAATCATGCCAGTGGTATTGCTGTCAAAGATGTTATGGTCAATAAGAATGGTGTTGCTGGCACCTGTCACCGAGATAGCGGTGGTCGCATTTTTGATGGTGAAGTTGTTGATGCCTGCGTCGGTGACGCCGTTGAAGGTAACGGCCGTATCCCCACCACCCAAATCAAGTAAGGTCTCTTCCGCGCCGCTGCCCATCAAAATGACATGGCTCGGAATCGTCAACTGCTCGTTGTACGTGCCCGGACCCACGCCCACAATAAGTTGTGGCACTTCGCCAATGCCGGGGCTGAGCGTGGTGAGGGTGTTCTGCGCCGTATTCAAACCCGCTTGAATCGTGTCAAACGCGTCGATGCCCCAGCTCAAACCGTCATTCTCACAAAGTTCACAATAGTCGTCGTCTACAAAGAAGTTAGCGCGACCTTGCTCAATGTAGCCAATGTCAATACGGTTGCCCGCTCCCGGAGGTGGCGGGTCTGTCGGATTGCCTGCATCAATGACGGGTGAGTAGTTCAAAGTCCGATAATCATTATCAAATGGGTCAACAAAGTTCGGGTCTAAGAACAGTTCCGCTGCGCCAGCATCTGCTGTGCCGCCAAAATCTGTACTGTTTGCCCAATACAAGTTATAGGTGTGCAATTTGACTGCCGCACACCCTTCGTGACTAAGACCGGTCCCAGTTTGATAAGCGAAAATCGTATTGCGCACATCAATTGATGCGCAATTGGTGGCCGATAGCCCGTTGTTGTTTTGCACAATGGTGGCGTTGGCGATTTCAATATCACTGTCGGCTGCGTCAACGAGAACGGCCGTTTCCGTTCCCTTAATCAAAACGCGGCTCAAGCTGTTGTGCTGTCCACGCCCTGTAACCACCAGCCCATTTAAACCACTGCCTTTCCCGTCCAATGTGATGCGTGATAGGCTCGTGCCAGCCACACCTTCTGCATGAACAAGAGGCAATGTGCTGCCATTCGGAGGCCGCACAATCACCCAATCAGGATTGCTACCCACAATCTCCACGCCATTTACAAGGTAAAGCGATTCCTCATAAATACCAGGCTTCACAATCACGCGATTCGCGCCGCTGTTGATCGCATCCTGGATGCCCGCCGTCGTGGTTGCCGTCACCGGCATGGTGTAGGTGTGATAACCCATCGCAAATCCATCTTCGCCCATGCGATACAGGTCACGTGTCTGATCCAGAAACGGATCCGCGCCGCTTTCTGGCAGCGCATACCGCTGCTCAGGTGTCCAGCCCGTACCGCCAAACCACATATTCCCTTCTCCCATACGATAATTAAAGTCATCTGGGAATGCATCTACATTGAGCCATTGCGCCGTCGCAGGAGCCACAATCGCACTGTGCTCAAACCCGATCTTGTTCGGCTCTGGCAGTGGATAGTGCCAAAATGCATTGTTGTTGCCCCCTGGAATAGCATAGAGGCTGTTTTCTGTAGCACCAGGAATATAGACGAGGTCGCCACCTGGACGTATCGGTTGGGGTGTGAAGTTTCCAGAATCGAGCAGTTCCCAACTGCCATCGCGGTGGCGCAGCATGTTGGTGCTGTTGCCACCGGGGAAGGCATAGAAGGTATCTTTCACGGGATCGTATGCCAGCGAAGCGCCATCAGACACGGTTCCCATTGTGCCTTCATCGATGTCACCATTGGCGGAACAGCTCCAATAACGGCCGTCTCCACTGCTGCAGAATTGACCACCATTGACAATGGCATACAGGTTTTCATTTTTGCCCATCGTCATCGCGCTGCCAGTCACATTCACATCTAACGTATCTAAGCTGTCCCATGATTGCGAGGCAATGTCATAGAAATACGTGGTATTACTCCCACCACCTCTGATTAAAGCCATTTTGCCATCAGCCGAACCACCGTAGCTAGCACCAGACCCAATGGCTGGAGGGGGTGGCAGCGTCGTCCAACTGTTTGCCGTCGGACTGTACACGGCGTGGAAGAAGTGAATCTGACCAAAATCATCCGATGCCATTTGATTAAATTCATCTTCACCTATGAAATCAAATTGCCCGGAAAAGATTAGCCCCTTATTGGTAGCAACAATCTCTTCTACATCTACCCAGTCCCAATAATTCGTACCGCGAATGCCGCCTGCGCCCTGAGGCTCCCATTTGTTTCCAACATCATCCCATCGGGCAAGGTAAATAAATTTGTGTGTAAATATGCCACCGCCTTGATCATAGAGTTCACCGGTATCCCACTCACCAGACACATAAATTTGCCCACTATAATCTAAGTCATGACATTCGTTAAAACCATTAGGGCCACTTTCAATTGGGGGCAAGAACGTCCAACTACCAGCATCATCATAGACAGCAACATCGGAAGATGCGAAATCACCACAAGCATACAGCTTATTGGTTCGTTCATTGTATGCCAACGCTTTTACCGTATCGGTGATGCCACCATCGCTAATGTATTGCCACTCATTACCGCTGGTACTCCACTTTTGTAAATAGCCATCTGAATTGAACGTATAATCGAAATATCCGGCGAGGTAGATATTGTCATTTGGATCAATAATCATATCTTCTACATCACCGGTAACGTCTGGTTGCCCCAATATAGTCATGGTGCTGCCATCCCATTTGGCAAAATAACCGTCAAAAGCGCCGGAAATATAGATATCACCCTGAGAATCTGGGACTATATCGTGGATGCCACCCACAAAAGTATGAATAGTGGTCCAATTGCTCCCATTCCATTTAACAACATCACCACCCAACGCACCCATATACACGTCCCCATTTGTGGGATCAATAGCAATGGCTGTGTAATTTTGATGAGGCGCACCACCCTGTGTTGTCCAACTGCTGCCATCCCATATATAAAAACTGCTTCCTAATTGTGGGGCTGCATAAATGTGCTCATTGTTTGGATGAACAACCATGCCATCAATTTGGTCTGGCGGAGCACTAATTGTATTCCAATCGGGCGCACCAATGGCGTAAATCTGACCATCGCTGCCCGCTGCCATCACGCTGTCTGGCTCTAATTTTCCGGGAGGCCCCCAAGGCGTGGACCAACCACTACCTGTGGACATATCTTTGAAGCTAAAACCACCGCCGCCGTTTCCAATCCAAACGTAGACGGTGTCGCTAATCGCGGTTGCACCACCGCCATCATCAATGGCCCACGGCGTTGTACCTGCACTGCTCCAACCCGTCGTGACACGAAAATCTACGTCACCGAAGATGCCCACATGGTTGCTGTTGGCGACTAATGTGCTGTGGGTGACGCTAACCGTGCTGGAGCGAGACATGTAAATATCGTGTGTATTGACATCGTAGATGAGGAGGTGGTCCAGGCTGGTGCGGTTGCTCATCGTTAGATGACCGTAAATGCCTGCATCTTCGAGGCGCACACCGTAGTCGGCGTTGCGCAAGGTCATGTGTTTAAGTTGTACATCAAGTGAATTGATGATTTGTGCAGCATAGCTGCCACCAGCTCCGTCGATAAATACGGCATCGGCGTTCATGCCCTGAATAGTAAGGTAATTTTTATTGCTGACGGTGAAACTACTGTAGACACCGGGCTGTATGATGATCAAATCGTTGGTAATGCTGTTATCGATAGCATCTTGAATGGTTGTGTAGCAGGGGGAACGGCCGTAACAAACCCCATCATCATTCACATACGCATCAGCCCCAGGATAATCGGGGAAGGTTGTAGCACCCACAAAAGTATCCAAGTTTTGCTCGGCAACACGTGGCACCCATGCGGGCGGCAAGTCTGCCAACGTTGTCGAAGCCGCACCATTGGCAGCGCCATCAGGCGCAGCAGGAACGAGCAACAAGTCTGACGATCCATCGCTGTTCAAGTCTGCTCCGGCAGCATTAGGGGCAGAAGCAGCCATCGCCACCCCGCTAATTGTCGATTCGGCCGATCCCAGATCGCTGCCTAAAACGAGGTAGGCATTGCCGCCGCCGCCAATGAGGATGTCGGCACGGCCATCATTGTCCACATCACCAGGGCCAGCTAAAAAGCCGCTGCCGTAGTTGAATGTTTGGGTTGTCCATGAACCGTCGAGGGTGCCATCACCAAACACAAGCTGTTGGCTGCCACCATTGCTGTAGATGAAATCTCCCAGATTGTCTTCGTTGACATCACCAAGTGCAGCGGCTGTTGGTGTGGCATCGCTGCTGGCAAATGTATGGGTTGCGTTGCTCAACATCAATGCGAGGCCCGCTTTGGGTGCATAACTTGCTTTCCCTTCAAAAAGATAAAGGTTATTGCCTGCACCAAGAACAAATTCATCGTTAAAGTCGCCATCTAAATCACCCACACCAGTGAGTGTTGCCGCTTCGATATTGACCACCTGCACGGCAGCATTGGTATCAACTTTTACATTTTCGAACCATGGGTGCGATTCTCCCAAGAGTAGATAAACCTTGTCTGTAGAACCTGTTGCGCCAATGAGCATGTCGGCATAGCCGTCACCATTGACATCACCGGCGGCCCCGATATATTGTCCAATTTGCTCGCCATCAGGCGGCAATAAAACAACGCGCGCACCACCATGTGGGCTGTTAAGTAAAATATCTCGCCCAAGTGAACGTGTCTGTCCAAAAATAAGGAAGACTCGATTGTTATTAGGATCTCCAATGAGCAAATCGGCTATTCCGTCGCCATTGACATCACCAGCAGAGAGCGCTTGCGCACCAATGCCAGCGCCAGCCGTACCCACAAATGAAGTGGTGCTGCTGGCGAGCATTTCGTGAGCGTCGGGTACGGGCCAGTCTCCAGAACGGCCGTATACCACCATCACTTCTCCCGCTCCATTTGCCGCAGACGGCAGACCAACCAGCAAATCGGCACGCCGGTCACCATTAAAATCACCAATCCAATCCACCGTCACACCGGCATCATTTTCCGCAATGTCGGAAAGACCTAACCATATGGTCGCATCTTCAACACTGTCCAAATCACCAACCAGTTCAGTCGGGCGGGATGGTTCTGGCACATTGCCCACATCATTGACCACACCGTAGAACGTGTGTGCTTCATTGGTAGTCACATGCGGGAAGTCGTGCAGATAGGCACGATTCAAAAGCTCATCTGTAGGTGGAATCACATCCACAATGATGGTGCGTTCGAGGATGGTTGGCCAGTTGCTAGCCTCGTCAAACGCTCGCACGCGTATGCTGTGATACCCTTGCACAGATTCAACATTCGGCAATGTCCACACAGCCTCCCAAGTCGCACCAGTCATACGATCATGGAATGTGGGTGAAAATGTAGTAGTGGTGGAATTGGTCACGGTGGCGGTAGCTAATGTCCACACTTCGCGCCACGGCCCACCATCGGTGCTAATTTGCACACGAGTCAGACCAGAAAGGTTGTCGCTTGCCGTGCCATCGAGTGTAATTGTGATCACGCCGCTGTTTTCCGGCGGACCATACACAGCTCCATCACTCAAATTGACCGTCACCGATGCCGGTGTGTTGTCAATCATGACATGTCCATTGTCGTCTGAAGACACATTGCCCACAAAGTCTGTTGTGCGTGCCGCAAGATTATAAACACCATCCGCAGGCAAGTTCCAGGTATACGCCCACGGGCTTAGGCTTTGGCTGCGGGTGAGAGTGGTGGACCCGATAACGGGTAAATCAATCTCTACTTCTGTCACCCATGTCGTTTCTTCACGGGTATATCCACCTATCACATAATCGGTGACGCCACCGCCAATTATTTGACCATAGTGTGGCTCAATCAAACCCAATCGCGGGCTATCTGCATCGACCACAACGGTCACTTCACTTTCTTGTACCTGTCCATCTACAATCGCGAAATAGGCTACATTTTCAGAAGTGGTGTCGTCTACCTGGCTAAATGTTCCACCGACATACATGCCGTTTTCGTCTGGGAGGAGCGAGTAAACACCATATCCCGAAAAATCACCAAGATCGGTATCCCAATTAGTGCCATCCCAGCGGGCAAAGTAATGGTCTTCGGTTAAGGTTGTTTCAGCCCACCAACCACCAGCATACAAATTTCCATCTGGGCCAAAGGCCAACGTGTTTGCATATTGGCGACCGCTGTCTGGATTGCTGGCAATATCGGGCAACAAAGTCCACGCCGTGCCGGTCCAACGGGCTATATTGGAATGGGATGATTGTCCACTCACATCTACAGCACTACCAGCAGCATAAATGTCACCATTTTCAGGATCAAAGGCAATATCACCGACAGATTCGTACATGCCAGCCCACAAGCCCGGCATTGCTAGCCAACTTGACCCATTCCAACGCGCAATCCGCTGGCTGGAAACATTGCCTGCTTTTGTGAACATCCCCCCCACAATCAGGTCGCCATTTTGAGCAACAGCGATGGCTGTGGCAGTTTCGTTTGTGCCGCTGCCTAATGCAGACCAACTGCTGCCATCCCACTTGGCGACATAATTTACGATTGTCCCCCCCGCTTTGGTGAAATCGCCGGCCACAAACAAATCACCGTTGGAATCCATCGCCATTGCATAAACGTAGCTGTCCACACCGCTGCCAAGCGCATGCCATTGGGTACCATCCCAACGGGCGATATAGCTTATATCTTTGCCGCCAGCCTCGTAGAAATGACCACCTGCATAAACATCTCCGTTTGGCGCAATGACGATGGCATAAACAGTGCCGTCTATGCCAAAGCCTACTGTTCCCCAACTACTGCCATTCCAACGGGCGATACCGTCGGCTGAACGACCGCCAGCTTTATCGAATTGGCCGCCAGCATAGAGCGTATGATCATCTGGGTCTTCAGCCATTGCATAGATAGTAGCGCTAAAACTATCTGACCCTGCACCGACGCCGACCGGCAGCCAGCCAGCAGGCTTCATGGGCAGGCGTATTTGGGCGGTGCCGGTCATTGACTGTGATAAATTTGCCGTTTGTGCGGTGGCGATGGTGTAGGAAGATTCTTCGGGAAGCAAGGGGTCTTTTGCAAATGACCAGGCCGGGTAAGCGGGCTGGCCAGTGTTGTTGGGGGCGCTGTTCCCATGCATCTTGTCAAATTGTGCAGCGGACAGCAGCGACCAGGGTACAGTTAGCTCTAATGTAGAGGCGACGCTAATTGGCTCAAATGCTTCTACCGTTGCTGTAAATGAAATTTCTTCGCCAGCTTTGATGTAAACTGCACTTAACCCCGCCGGACTTTCAGCATAGGGAGACCCTTCTAAGGTGACTCGCGGGGCACGATTGAAGCCATAGGGGCTGGTGACGTTTTCTTGCTCGACTTTGTCGCTCAAGCCGTCTAAATCTGTATCAGCGAGCGTGGGGTTGGGGAAAATGTGGACGGTGGTGGTGAAACGGCCGTATTGCCCCACCGCGCCATATTTCTCTACAACCATATCCCATCCACCCTGCCAATCTCCATTTGTGTCTTTATAAAACACCTCTTCATTATCAAGCAAGCCATCCATATCAGAATCGGGCGCATCAATGCGTGTTCCCATACGATATTCAAATCCATCATTTAAACCATCGTTGTCTGTATCAGCATCGTTGTTGTCTGTGCCCAATAGGCCAATATTGTCAAATTCAAACCCATCAGACAGACCATCACCATCACGGTCCCAATTAAGCCAGATGGGTTTTTCGTTTGTATTACACATCGAGGCATAATCAGGATTATTCGAACACCAAGCAGTGATCGTGGAATGGGTTTCGTGCTTATCCCATTGCGTTAACAATACATCAATTGATCGATACTTTAATGTGCCAACCGCGAAAGGTGTAAGATCATCGCTCATAATGCCATATGTTTGGGAGCCAAATAGCTCATTGATTTCATTCCTTGATGACATTCCATCCCCATCTGGATCATGGTTGATAATGTCAGAAAAGAACCATAATTCTTGTACAGTTTTCGGAAGCAAATCCACATAGAAAGTCGTCGGTTCCCATTGATTTTCCTCAGGAAGTTTATCTGGATAACTGACAATAGATTCTTTATCTAATTCATAACAATACCGCTTCTTAATTGCTTTTCTACAATCTCTTCTCAGAGCTTTACTCCAGCGCAAGGTTTGCGCATCAACCGTCTCAACAAATGAAATAGCCTGGTTAACATTGCCTTCGTTGAAAATGACAGTCATCGACATTTGGTTTGTATACGTGATCAGATTGCCTGATGTGGTGACTTCGGCTTTGGTATTTGGGCAGGAAGTTTGGATGATAGATTTAGTTAAATTTTCTACTTTATTTTCAAATCTACCACAAATCCATCCGTTTTCGGCTATATAGGTTTTCGATGGGTTAATTGGTGATCTTTTTCGGAGAACAACTTCAACATGACCTGCAAAGGTTGATGTTATTGTCAAACGATTACCGACAACGAACCCCATTTCTGGATCACGCAGGAAGACATCATAATCCTTGAAATCAAACTCTCCAACTTCAGTCGCTGAATAATCCGGTCCTTTAAATGCATCATACAACCATTTAGCCACCGCACCGGTAACTGAGAAATCAACACCAAAAAGATACAAGAAGAGATCAACAAGGCCAACTAAAGCAACCGCAACGGCCCCGACAGGATGTGTCAAACCGATCAGGTATAGCGCAATAGAGACGGCTATCGTCGCTACCAGCATACCTATCGCCTCACTTGAGTAATCGCCTTCCATAAAAAATGTCACAAGGGTAATGACAATATCAAGGACAAATAATCCTACCCCCAGAAAGGCACCTATCCTTTTCGCTATTTTTGAAATTACCTTCGTAACTTTGGCTAGTTTCACGGCAACGGATGAAGTTTTTATTTTAGTAAATAGTTTTGCGAGTTTCCCAGTGCTTTTTAAGCCAGCAGAGGTATCCGCCACACCGAGCAAGTTTGAGATGCCTTTATACGCAGATTGAAATACACGACCCTTGATGAAATTCGTCTTAACCTTAAGCTTTACCCGGGCCTTAAGCTGGACACTCTTTTTCTTGTGCCAATCTGCACCTTCAAATGATGTTGCATCTTTCAATTCTGATTGCAAAAATCTGGATGTCAGTTCAACAAGATAGGTTGAGGCTTGGGTAAAGCCGATGATAGCAGCGGTCTGTTTGTTGGCTTGAAAATATTGCCAGGTGTATACACCTGAGTCTTTAAATAAGAATCCCCCACCAACTTTGCCAAAATGCCCCACCTCAACTAGATAACCCGGCAATGTGTTGATGTTTGCCGGATCATTATGGCGATCTCGAGGTTCGGTAAAGAGCTGTTTGTGGATGTCTGTATCAGGGCGACTTTGTATTTCGCTTGCCAAACCGTCAATGTTCAATAGCCGCGAGCGTCCACCATGCCACGTCATGTAAAGTGACATGGACAAGGCAAAGAGGTCGCTGGCTGTCAGTGCCGGATATTGATCTTGCAGTTCCACCAGGGCATCATCAACAGCTAATGGCAGGCGATCAAACAAGGCTTCAGCGACCTCACCCTCATCAAATGCCTTCCAGCGATCCCGCATTTGCAAATTAAGGGTACGCTGCTTACCCATGCTGATATCGTCTAGATCAACGCCCATCGTGGAAATAGAGGGTTCAAATTCATCTAAGAAATCCTGTGTATACGCACCTAAATCAGATTCTGTAGCCACAATCACAGCATTCGGCGTATCCCACGTATAATGCTCAGCTAGAAATGTTTCGATTTGGTCGTCTAGGCCTTTAAGCCCTTCATCAAAATGTGCGGAAGATGACGCGGGCAAATCAACTGCGACGGTTGTGGTAATGCCCCATTTTTGTTCAATAGGTGTGTTTGCCCCAGAAAAACGGGCTTTAATCTCATCCAGATCAGGGTCTTTGTAAGAGAGGAAGGACGCGCTTAGACCAAACATTAATTGGAAGAGATGGCGATCATCATCAGGAAAATCTGGTGTTCCTAAAATCGCGCTGCGGAATTGACCGCTCTTGGTAACTTGCCAACCGGTAATCCGAAAAGCGGGTTCCGTGTAGGTGTGTACCACAGATGATTTGGTAGTCACGTCGCCGTTGTCATTTTCACTATCATTGTTGGCCTGGACCAGCCACAATATGCGGGCATTGCGCCATTGAATACCGGCATCGTCTAAATCCTTCAATGTTTCAGGGCCATAAGCCATGTGTGCAGAAAGCGCTTCCACACGGCCACCATTTTCTAATACATTCAAGGGTATGAGTACTTCCCGGAAATTGTCACCATCATCATCTACCTTCATAGGATTGACATAATACTCTTCAGCCAGTTCACTATCTGGCCACTTATTCATGTCTACCGCAAGCATGGGTACAATCCGAATATCGTTTACGGACCCATCGCGGTCTTGGATGTGGCCTTCTTTATCATAGGGCCAATCTAAATAACCGGATGCATATTGAAGGTATGTGAGATCACTGGGCTGCACTTGCAGGGTAACGTAAATGTAGCCATCGTAGCTGTCATTGATGGTGAAAGAAAATGGATTTGTGATGCTCGTGGAAGTGGTAACTCCGCCTGTATTGGAAATAGAGGTGGTATTGGAAATGTATTGAGTGCGTGACCCTGGGGAGAGGTCTATGCGGTCACTTACGCTGTCTCCATCATCGTCCTCGTCCCATACATTGGGCACGCCGTCCTTGTCAATGTCCCAGGAAACGGCCGTTCCCAAACTTCCTCCTTCAACAGTCATCCATTCAGAACCATCATCCAGGCCATCATTGTTGGAATCAGGGTTTAGCGGGTCGGTGTACCAGGTACGGCTTACCGTTTGGCCATAAACAAAACCCTGCACTTCATCACTGTCCATGATCAGGTCGCCATCGCTATCCGGATTGTTTGGATCAGTGCCTAAGCAGTGCTCTGTATCGTCGGCCAGGCCATCACCATCACGGTCTGAATTTCCACCCAAGCCACAATAAGAGCTGGGTTCGTAAGGTACCACAGCAGCAGGTGCAATATCTTGCTGCGATACGGCCATTTCTGTGTTGGTTTCCATTTCGACAGCATCGACGGTATCTGAAACAGCTAATGTTTCGATAAGCGACTCTTTCGAGGCAGCAAAGGCGGCTTGACGCGTATAGAAGCGTGTGTAGCTGACAACTTGCAGCATGGGCGTGGTGAGCATAATCAAGATAATCGCAACGGCAACAAAGGTATACATCCAACGACGGCGGCGCAAGGCGATCAGCAGTAAAACACTTACCACAAAAAATAAGAGGATAACCGCATTGGGCACGGCTGCATTTACGGCTGTACCGAGACGATTGAGCGCCGTTCTATCCCAACTCAAAAGTGACTTAACGGGTGTTTGTGCGGCAATTACGGTTTGAACGGCCGTTTCATCAAATTCATAATCCGTGACCATGCTGACGCGGGCGTCATACAGATCACTCAACTCGGTAAAGTCGAGATCCACCTTTTGCCGAAGTGGTAGCCCATTAGCATCAATCCAAATCTTGCCGCTGCCAACCATATTTGACAACATGAGCGAGGGTTCCAGATTGGAATTGGGATGTAAGGTGCCATTCGCCTGCATCTGTTTTTGCATCTGAATGCGCGTAAATTCTGCGAAGTGTTCGCCATTAATATCAAAGGTGTAGCAGGTGGTGGCATCTGGCAATGGGGCTTGGGTGATGTCACACGGTTGCACATTTTCGGCAGCCGCCAAATAGCTTAAATAATCACCTGTGGGCGCAGCAAATCCAACGGGGTTTTCGATAGGAATTTGCTCATTCTCTTTCATCATGAAAGAGGAGCCATTTTCATGGACGAGCATGACGGGGGTGGGGTCTAGCCCAGCACCTTCAACGCTTAATCGCAAACGGCCGTTTCCTGGCAGTTCCACTTCACCATCCAAATACATATTGAGATTGTGGTTTGTTTCGCCAATCATCTCGGGGATGGCGCGAGGCACCAGTGTCTGTTGGATAACTGATGAAAAGTCATACGCGCCAGCGTCTAAAACACGCTGATATGCTTCATCGAGGTTTTGAGCTGGGGGAGGTGCTTCGTCGGCAACGAGATTTTGCAGCCACAGCGATTCTGTTTCAGGGGCTTCCTCTAAATTACCTGTTTCTGTGTCACATTGGGACAAGAATTTAGTAAATAGATTCTCGGTATCACAGGTTATTTCTTGCGCTTGAGTAGGCGAAATTGTAAATAATCCCATTAATGCCCAAATCATGCCCAACCCAACAAACAAGGAGGTCAAAAAACGCCTGGTTTTAATATTCATTTTGTTTCCTACCTGATGGAATTACCCCCACCCTGGATACTGCTTAGATGGAACTTCCAGAACCGTAAACTGCAACCAGCAAAATTCAAGAATTTTGCTGACTGGCTCTTCGTATTTTGAATCCTGATCAATTAACTGTGCAGGATAGTTGCTAGATTGTTGGGAACGATGTGTTGTCGTTACTATAAAAAATATTTTATAAACGTGATTATTAGGGTACCCTGAGGAAGGCAATTTGTCTTTGGGATAAAAGTGGTAGTACTAATGGCAGTAGTACCAATGAAAAAGCGTCGTTGAGGTCCCACAAGAAGGGGAAAAGCAGTGCGGGGCAGAGCTTCGCATAACGACTATAGAAAAAGATCAAACACAAACCCCTGAAATGTAGGCAAGTTTTTTCCAGTTTGAAAAGTAAAAAAACATCAAATTTGCTGCCAGAGGTCAGAACGGCCGTTTCCCGCCCGCTGCCGCCACCAATAAACCGCCCATTC
>QQUD01000044.1 GCA_008501785.1 Chloroflexota bacterium | reverse complement strand
TTACCGGTTGCTCCTTTCGAGCCTGACCCACCCGTCGATCTCAAATCGGGCATAGAAAATTGGCAACCATATACTTATCTTCAACCTTTACCCAATGAAATCGCATCAGCTGAATTAGTTCCCGGTCACCCTGTAATGCGAGAGGCGGTATTAAGTTTGAATAGTGTTCTCTCTGAGTTCAACACTCAAATCAATTTGGCACGCACGGTTCGGCTTGGACAAGATGATGAGGTAACTTATGTGGCCCCCGTTAGTACCATCCCTCAATTAACAGCCCAGGGTCGTGTTCTCGGCGTTCTGGTCAATCAAGGAGAAGAACTCTTTTTCGCCGGTCCTGGACCATACGTTGTGCTGGCAATTGAAGAAGATGGAGAGGGCAGTGAATTTGTCGTTGGCTTTATGGATGTCAATTTTGAGATTGTGGCGACTCGTAAAGCCGCATTGCAAGAAGGGGAAACCATTGACGATATTCCTGCTGCTGCTATTTTGTACGGTACGCGCTGGTGTAAAGTATGGAATTTTTGTTGGCCCTGCGGCGGATTTGGATCATTTGATACCAAAAGTGCCTGCTTTGATGATTCATAAACCCACAAAATTATGACTTTTTTCTTTAACCAACACGTGTTCGTCAATCGAGAAAATGAACTGAATGCCTTTATCAGCTTGTTAAACCATCCCTATCGACGCTTATTCCTGCTTCCCGGAAAACAAGGGATTGGTAAATCCTGGGCTATTCGTCGTTTAAATCAACATTGTAAGGATACCAAAACAGTAACCGCCCTGATAGATTTCAACAACAATTCTGGTCTCACAACACCGAAAGAGGTCATCCGATGCATACGAGATAATATCGGCGGTGATTTCGACAAGGATATTAGACAGACAGAAAATCAGATAAAAAATGACTTTGGGCCCAATTTGCCCTCAACTTCTCCACCAGCTGACATAACCAACAAAGAAGCTGCTACGTTTTATGGACATAACAGTTCCAACAGCTTAAACCTAACCGGTGATAAATTAAAAATTGGGGGTGACGCCTTTACTGGAAACAAATATGAGATTTCTTATTATCCAGGCAATGGAAATGTGCAGCGGCAAGGTGAAGTAAATTTTCGGCGGAATGTTGCCTGTCGGGAAGCATTAAGAAAGCTACTGGCAGAACAGCGTCTTGTTCTTTTCTTTGATCACTTCGAAAAAACGACCGAAGATGTTGCTAATTGGATGCATGACGAAATCCTAAAATTGATTTTAGAACCATCTGAAGATTATTCTAATCTCTGGGTGGTGATTGCAGGACAAAGGGTTCCCTTTGAAAAAGAAGCCGATCATTTGAGGCATATCCTTCATTTAATGGAGGTTGGGCCATTTGAAAAAGAAGTAGTCCATACCTACTGGAAGGAAAAGCGTAAGTTAGATTCAGCTAAACTTTCACCTTCTCTACTTTGGGATCTTTGTAGAGGAAAACCACAAGATCTCTGTTTAATAGCCAACAATTACGAGATTAGTCTGGGCAGGTAAACAATCAATGGTTGAAATGCAGCCATCCTCTGAAAATTCAATTTCAGATGACGAACCGCTTCAACAGTTCATTGAACAATGGCTGGTTGAGGCATCCCCTGACCTAGCTGATGCGGCTCGATATGCGGCAATTCCACACCACTTTGATGTGACTTTGTTGAGCCTGCTGCGAGGCACAGCCGAACATACACAATCGTTGGTCGATAAGCTGCAAAAGGCAGGTTTTGTTTTCCCTGTTGAATCAGAAAAGTTTGGTTTATTGCCTACCATACGGGATTTTTTGTTACGTGATTGGCACCGAAATAATCAACAAACCTACCGTCGGCTCAGTTCACAAGCAGCCACTTATTATCAAAACCGGGACCCTTTTAATGAAGCCGATCAGATGGAAGTTCTTTATCATCAATTAGGCGCTGACGATAAGCAAGGCATTGCATATCTCTCACCCTTGTTTGAGTGGGCGTGGAACGGCCGTCTTCTCGGTCGTGCCGAACAACTATTACGAATTGCCAACGAACAAAAACCAGTGCTTGACCCTGCTGCCCAGGCATGGCTACTTTACTTCCAGGCCCGGCTTGATGCAGCCTACCATCGCTCTGCACAGAGTGCAAAAACCCTGAACGCCCTGCTTGATCAACCCTTATCACCCACATTAAAGGCTCAGGTTTTAGTAAACCTAGGAAATGTTCAAATACAAAGGCAGCGATGGACCGTGGCTTTGGCCAAGTACGAAGAAGCACTCGACCTTTTCCTAGAAATGAATGACAGCCTTGGAGCTAGATTGGTCTGTGAAGCACGAGGCAATGCATATATACACCTGGCCTCCAAACTTGGCGGACTACCAGAAACACCCACCATTCCCCTTTCACGCTTCCAAAAATGGCTGCATTATTTTCTTCATCTGCCCTTTCTTCTCTATCGCTGGTTTTCACGCCGCATTACATTTCTACCCAATCTTTACTTTGGCACCGACTACCAGGATTGGGTTATTATTCGCCTCCTTTACGAAGCGATTCGCCAATTTGAGCAAGCTTCCACACACCTGGAAAAATTACCGACAGCACATCATTCAGCAGCAGCAGAATTGTCTGCCGATATTCAGATTCGTCTAGCCGACTTATACCATCGGGTAGGAGATTGGGCACGTGCGGATCGTTTGTTTCACCGCATATCAAATGCCCCCGCTGTCAAAACAAATGAGTATCGACGAGCAGTTTTGCAATTAGGAGAGGGGCGGGCTGCGCTGGGGCGATCTCAATCCACTCTTGCTAGGGAGAAACTTCAAGCAGCTCATGAAGTTTTCCTGCGATACGGTGATCAATCTGCTGTTGTTGTAACAACTCGTTTGCTAGGAGACAGACAAATGGCGGATGGCGATCCCGATGCTGCTGTTTCATTTTACCTTGAGAGCATTGAAGCAGCATTGACAGCAAACGATCTATTGGCACTCACCCGTGTCTGGTCCATGCTGACGGCATTACAAACGGAAGGTATGCTCTCCAAATCAACAAAGGATCGGGTGAACGCGTTAGCAAAAAAAATAGATCGCCGTGTTTATATTGCACGTTTCCCTGGCTTATTGCTGCAGCGTTTTCGCAAATTAGCCGCTTATGTCGTTTTGCCATTGACTTATCTTCTCGGTCCAATTCTAATCGTACAGTTTGCTTTTCTTTTTAATATTCTGGAAAGTATCTATCAGACAATGCGAGTTTCTTCATTAACAGGAGTCATTGAGCTAATTACCGGTTTGATCTTCATTCTAATACTGGTCTCTTTCACATTATGGCTGTACGAATTCTGTTATGTAATCGCGGGCTGGTTTTTTGTGCGCCGCCTCCCATTTAAGTATGTTGCTAAACATCAACCAAAATATGTGGTGGTTACATCTGAAGGCATAGCGGTTCGAGATGAACAAGATAGTTTACAAGAGCTAGGCTGGAATCATGTTAAAGGATTCACCAGCCTCAATCGAGCGTTATGGAATAAGTCGCTTCCGCTTTTCTCGCGTCTGCTTCTTTATTCAGACAAACACGTATTCCTATTGGATGGCATCATTCACTCCTATGACTTTATGCACCGAGATATTAAACAACGCCTAAAAGAAGCAAACAGTTCGCTTAAAATGTTGTGTCTGGATTATTCATTGTTTGCCAGCCGATGGACCCTACCTGTTTTAGGATTGACATTTCTGGTCATGATAGTTGATCTTACCGGATTGTTTGACCCCCAGATGGAACCGAATTTAATGGGCATAAAACTCAGGGATGGCAATACACATGATCTGCTTTTTAGCAGCATATTATACCTTTTTACGCTTTGGGCTTTTAATTTTTTCCCGTTAACTGGTCTCGGGCGGCTTTTGATCAATAGGCTCGTTGCCCAACGCTCCTCTGGTAAACAGTTTGCATTGGGATTCAATTGGCCGCTTTGGCTTGCTTTCATATTTCTTCTGCTGTGGACCTTGAATTGGATTTTGGGTATGGCGGCATAAAAGGACATATTAAAATGAACAAAATCAATTTACGCCAATTACTTGAAAAACATTTTAACAAAAGCGAATTGCGCGATATTTGTTTTGAGTTAGATATAGATTTTGAAAATTTACCAGGACAAACAAAACGGGATAAAGTCAGAGAACTAATAACATTTTGCCATCGGCATGGCAGCAGCCCAAAATTGCAAACTAACCTACGCAAGTTACGCCCTGCGGTTGATTGGCCTGATATTGCAGATGAGCCACCCTACACCCCGCCAGCCACTGCAAGTAACATAGAAAAACGAGGTGGGGGAATCAATATTAGTGGTGGAAAGGTGACTATCAAAGGGGAT
>QQUD01000750.1 GCA_008501785.1 Chloroflexota bacterium | reverse complement strand
CCGTTCCCCAGACGCAGCTTTTTCATTTGCGCCATATTGCGTTGCAGCCTAGTTTGTGGCTGCAAAGGTGTCACATCCGACGATTCGGCCGACAACGCAATACCGCGTGCATACTGAACGGCCGTTTGCACAAATCGAATCTGATACATCTGCGTCATTTGCGTACCATTAGGCTGCGTCACCATTATTTGCGACGATGTTATCTGGCGTGACTGATTAATATTTTGACTCGTATCAGCTAAAACAACCTTTAATCCGGCATCTTGTCCTTTGCGCATACAATCATCTACCAGCTTAAACAACTCTCCATCGCCCTTTTGCATCCACAGCAATAAATCATCTATCAATAACACTGTCTGCTTGCTATTACTGCTTAACAAAAATCCTGTTGATGTTTGATTTTGCGGTGGAGCCGCTCCCTCATCAGCTTGCTTTTCTAAATCATCTAACAGTGCAGTTAAATGTTGTTTCGCTAATTTTGTGCTGTTTGCATACCGAACGTGGGGCAAATGGGATAAAGGATGCAATCTAAATGGCTGACGTGAATCAAGCACAATCACATTCAACTCTTCAGGCGATAAAGCGCTCGTAGCTGCCAGGCAAAACGTTAAGAGTAAATCGCTTTTACCACTCTTACCAGGACCAACAATCAAGTTATGAGTTCCCCATTCCATTAGCTCAAAGGAATACGGCCGTTGCGTTTCGTACACAATCCCCACAGGTGCAGTCAATACCCTAAACAAATTATCAGCATCAGGAACAGGTACCCCGCCTTGCCACACTGGCAAATCATTCCTCGAAACCGAGGAACCTGTACGCCCCCACGTTTCTTGCAATTTTGATAAAAAGAGGGACGGGTCTCCATTTTGTACGGCCGTTTCCCACAACCAGGTTAGCTCAACAAAAGAAGGCATTTCTACAACCGGCTTGGGCCGATACCCAGACCAATGTGCATTCATCGCCTCAATCATTTCTTTCAACCAGATCATTTCCTGCAGCGAACGAGGAGATTCCGGGGTTGGTGCGGCAATCTGGCATTCCAGAGGCAATTGATTTTGGACCACATAACCACGACCAGCAATCTCAGGCAAGACCTCCGCACGTTTTTCCAGAATTTCCATATAATCGCCGACAGTTTTTAAACCTAAGGCCAGCCTCTGCCCCACATTATCCCGCAGCTTAAGCACACTGCGGGCATCATTGCTGCTCAGGATCACGTGCAAATCCACAGCATTCCCTTCACGGGCCAACATTTTTATCTGCTCAAGCCGTTCCGGTTGTGTCATTTCATGATTCGCACGAAAACTGGCATAATCTTCAATAACCACAAAAATGGCCGGTAATACCAAATCCGGTCGTTCCTGACGCAGCACCATCACGCTATCCACATCAGCATCACGCATCAATGATCGACGTCGGTTAATTTCCGCCTCCAGAGAAGTAAATAATCGGCTTTGCCGCTCATCTTCTGTCGGTCGAATGACATTTCCCTGACAGTGAGGAAGCGCCTCAAAAAAAGCTAATGCTGGGCCACGGCTGAGGATATAGAAATTCAATTCTGCTGGCGTATGAGTAAACGCCAAGCCAAATATGAGGCTGCGCAAAAACAATGACTTGCCAGACCCTGTTGGTCCCACAACCATAAGATTGCCATCCCCTTGTTTAAAATCAACAAGGTAAGGATGCTGGGCCTGCTGAGCTGGTAAATCCAACATTCCCAGTGGGAGCCGCAAGCGATATGTGCCGCTGCGCGTTTCCTTTGACCAACCATTTCCATGCCAACGGCTGTAAACCGACTCATTTGTCAACAAAGAGAGTAAATCCAGCTCTCCCGCTGGAGGCAATGGCGGCAAAGCGATTTGCCGTACCGGTGGATAATCGCCAACAGTACAATATTCTTTAATGTGTTGCACCAACACTTCGGCTTCCGATACCATTTCGACTTCAGGTTCTTTGACAACCTCTGATTCAGCTGCAGGATTGTGTTCATAAATTGGCTCATTGTCTCGACGGCCATCTGGCAGCACTTGATAAATCGAAAAATCTTCCACCAAATTCAGATTTGCCGTCCCATCAGGTTGGTAGGGCACATCGGCCCGCGCCGCCTGAAACATTTCAAAAACTTCGTTATCTCCCACCTGCACATATGCTTGACCAGGCCGCTGCAAACGACTATACGCTTCATCCCGGTTGAACATCGTTTTGCTATCTTCCCGACTGGCCACGCGCAAACTCATACGAATATCAATATTTGGCCGAATCTTATTGTCAAAGTCTGCAGCTCGCTGTGTGCTTAAAATCAAATGAATCCCAAGCGCCCGCCCCTGTGCGGCAATCGTATCTATTGTCCCTCGAAAATTCGGATTAATGTTCAATCCAAACGCAAACTCGTCTAATAAAACCACAAGATGAGGTAAGGGGTGATCTGGACGCAACTTATTGTAAGTTCTAATATTGGCTACCGGCTGTCCTAAATTCTCTTTAGCCGTGTCAAAAAGCTCTTTTCTGCGACGCACCTCACTCTCTAATGAGATTCGGAAACGTTCTACCATTGCTAAGTTCAAGTCAGTAACAAAACCAGCCAGGTGTGGCAATCCTTGCAATTTTGCTAATTCCGACGCGCCACCCTTAAAATCAGCCAGCACAAAATTTAAATGAGCAGGGGAATTTGTCGAGGCCAAGCTCAAGACAATTGCTTGGAGCATGACACTTTTACCAGTACCTGTCATACCAGCAAGCATCGCATGAGAGCCATGCCCCCCTTGCCCAGCCTCTCGCAAAATAACTGTTTGTGGCTTTAAATCAACGTTTAAGCCAACAGGAAAGGCCATGACTTTTTTAGGATCATAAATCTTGCTATAAAGCTGCCCCAAATTCACTTCATTCGGTTGGGTGGCACCAACCAACTCTACTAAGCGCACGCTGCTGGGCAAAATACCACCCGCAGCATTGTAACTAGCTTCGGTACGTAGTGGTGCCATGCTGCGGGCCAAAGATTCGACTTGTTTGGGGGTGCTCAATTCGGCCGTGCCTTGATGAGAGACCTGATTGGCATCTTTAACCCATGTTTCCCGATATGAAAGCGTACTCCCCTGCAATTCAATCATGGCGTTCACTTGAGGGGGAACTGGATTTTGCACAAAAATAGCGCTCGCATTGAGAAGATTTTCTTTCTCTTTATTGGGATCATGTCCTAATAACAACCCCATTATTCCGTGACCCTGCAGCGAAGGTGTTTCATCAAAAATAACAACCATATGTCGCTCAAGGCGACGCGACCGTTTCCTATCATCATCACGTGCGCGTAACAATTGTGATACTTCTAACAAAACCTCTTCGTCCGTATGACCTGGAGAGAATGAAAGACGCACTATCCCATCCTGCCCACCACGTAACGCATTGGTATGAGGCAGCCAGCGCAGCCACCCCCAACGTTCTGCTGCGTCATGCCGGTGGCTGATTAGATACAGGCATACTTCATCTGGACTGTGATGAGAAACGATATTGGCTACCATTGTAAAAGCGAGATAGAGTGCTTCACTAGGTCGCTGACTTCGGATTCCCACGCTGCCTAACCAGTTAAGGTTTGTGGTAATAGGCAATTGGCCTACGGTCTCAAACTCGGCAGCCAATTGCTGCGCAGGCAGAAAACTCGGATTCTCACCTTCCTGTTCTGGCACTCTAACAGTGGCTGAAAGTGGCAGCCGCCCAATCCCTAAACGTAAATTTAAAAAATCATTGTCATTAGGTTGCCGTTCCCATAAACTTTTGTCGCGCCGTTGCACACGATTCAGCAATTGGACGATAGGCGGGTTTTCTTGGTACAAAATGCGCTGCTGTTTTTGAGCGAGTGATTCCAACCGATCCCGCACCCCTTGCAATTCTCTTTGATAAGCAGCCTGCAATTCAACGACCTGTGCTTTATGCTTTTTCACGTTGGAGCGATGAACCCACATTTGGATGCTCATCATCATGACACCCATCAAAAGCATGGGAACTACGGTTAACAACGAACGTGAACCCATACTACTGCCACTATTGATAAAGAAAGAGATTGCACCAGTACTTAAAGCCATCACAATTGTGGGCAGCATGGTAAGGATATTGGGCTTCATTGGCGCGGGTGGTAGTTGTGGTGGTCGGCCAATTTTGACAGTGTCTGTTGGCAGTGGCTCACGGGCTCTCGCATGCCGTTGAATCACATATTTGCTTTTGGTGGAAGGTGAAATTGAAGCCATTTATGTTTATCCTTGTTCGTCAATAACCTCAAATGGTATTGCAGCCAGGAGCAGGATAACACTCGGTCACCTGCTCCTGGTATTACGGTTATGCTACGTTTTGTGCCGCAGCTTCCCATTCAGAAATCTCTTGATCAAGTCTGGTTCTGAGAGTTTCCAATGCTTGCAAAGTTTGTACGAGCTGATTGGCCCAATTCTCAAACTCTCCCTGGAACTGATTGGCAGCAGGAGCAATCCACTCTGCGCCCACCATACTGTTCATACGGTTACGCAAGTTGTTAAGTTCTGTTTCAATATTACCTTTACTAGTGGTGATTGTTTGGGCAGTCATCCGCCCAGCATCGGTATCAAAATGTAAAGTTGCCATACTGTTAAATTTTCCTTTTTGATTGATAGGTATCGGTGAAAACAGTTCGTTCATTTACACTGGTTCACCAATAAGGTTGATAAAATTAATAAACAGTTGTAAACTGCAATACCCGTTTTAAAAAAGGATCTACCTCATGGATACAGTCGTCATTACCCTACGTGAACAACAAAACGAAATAGATCTTGAATTGCCAATTACTGTCCCTCTTTATATGCTGGGTCCAATTCTGGCTGAAAAATTGACCGAAAAGGAGATTGTCTCGTCTCTGAAAGAACACGCTTCGGTCACGGTTTATGTTGTTAATTCGAAAACAGTTGTTCGTCCTAATGAAACATTGGCCCAAGCGGGTGTGGTGAACGGAGATGTGCTAGAGCTAACAGCCGCCCAACAAAACCCATTACCTAACCCTGGCCATGCCCGTGAAAAAGGCACTTATTTACAATGCCGGGAAACAGGCCGAATTTTTGCTTGTCGCAGTCGAGCCATGTTGATTGGCCGTTTACCGCAACATCCAATTCGTTTGCACATGCTGCCCGGTAGCGATGCGGTTTCGCGAACACATGCCAATCTATTACGACGCAGCGATGGCTATTGGATAAAAGACGAACGCAGTGCCAACGGTACAATTGTTGATGGCTACACGCTGAAACCTGGCGAAAATGTTCGCTTACGCCCTGGCAGTGTCATTCAGTTCGGTGTTGATGGCCCAGTATTAACATTTCACCAGGCCCAATAAAACCGAAATTCATCAATTTTTATATTTGTCAAAGTACTATCTGCTAAACGATTGATGCTTTATGGCTTTATGTGTAAGCAGCCACGCACTGAACGAGCTAATACAGTCCTTCTGTTTTTAGCCATATGCACAATTTCCCAATGATAGTCATATGCGGTTGTTTGATAGAATTGGGATGTGTCTATCATCCAAGTGACGTTAGACTCGCTGGGCACAACCCCCATACTATCGAGCTTGGAGCTACCCTGTAGACCAATACGTATCTCAAGATATTCTCCGTTATACAATTTGCCTGACCATGTCCACTGGAAGGGGATTGTCTGGCCAGGGGTAAATTGCCCGGGCTGGCTGCATTTAAAAATTGTTATTTGCGGTGCAGCTCTGGCAATATATTGCGGGGTTGGTGTTGGTGTTTCTGTGGGAGTCGCAGTTGGTGTTGGTGTGTATTTTTTTGTTGGTGTAGATGTGGCCGTTAATGTTGGGGGGATTGGTGTTGGTGTTTCTGTAATGTGTATGGTTGGGGTAGGAGTAGGCAAGTCGATATTTTCTGGCAAGCTTGCATATATATCGTAACGTGCAAGGCTCTTGTCACTTGGACTTCCGGAACCACCCACAAAGACATGCTCACCTGATTCAAGTATTGTCTCCCCATCTAAATCTCCATATACCGTGCATAAGCCCTCAAGACAATCGACATCAAATCTAAATTCCTCATCTGAAAAGGAAGTGCCAGCAATACCATCTTCGATCATGACAGATGAACCAAATGGGTTTTCTATAGAAACGTTGGTTGGGGATATTGCGATTAGTTTCCCGCTTTCAAGAACGATGCTCGTTTCTTCAGAGTCTTGCCAACCGGCAAAGCTATTGAAATACAAATCCGTGTTAACCTCTGCAATGATTCTGGTTCCATCTGGAAGGGAAAACTCCACGGGCTGGGCAAATACATCAAGTGACAGCACTTCTGCATTCTGAGGCAAGGTTACTAAAAAATCGTTCGTAATCATTGCATCGAACTCATTTGTGCGCCAAATGGCATTTGACTCTGTTGTTAAAATTTGGATGGCGTTGCTGGCCGTTATCTCCATCGATTCCGGCGTCTCCTGCCCCGCAACCGCCGCAGACTGCCGAGTTTGCTGCCACGCAAAAAATGCGATGGCTAACCCCAATAGCAAAACAACCGGAATGAGAAACTTTCGGTAAGATATGCTTCGAGGAGTCGGGGTAAGCGACGTTTCGCCCCCAGCACCTTCAACAATACTTTGTTTTGTTTGCTCGATTTTGGTTTGCTGTGGGACTGGTGCAGGTGTGACTGGCTGCGCTTTGGCCTGTGACGCAATTTTCATATTATTGTGGCTGCGTTCACAAGTGCGTCGCAAAATCGTCACACTGCGATAGTGGCGATCTATCTCTTCTACTTCTCTGAAGGCATCTATCGCCGCTGCCCAATCTTCGGCACGCATCGCCTGCATGCCAATTTCATATGTCTCGCTCAGTTTTGCTGCTGTTTCTGCAGAGTGATCTGATTTATCGGCAACTGAAGTGGGAATGGGTGTTTTTGCTTCATCTCGTTTGGCTGATGGCAATGGCATCTCTAAATTACTGGCTGCGGCTTGCAAAGATTCAATAAAATCAGTTACCGTCCAAAACCGTTCCTCTGGGTTTCTTGATAATGCCTGTTCTAATAATGCTGCCAAAATAAACGAAACATCTTTGTTCCGCTCGTTAACCGGTGGGGGTTCTTGGGTGGGGTCGAGTTCATTTGTGGGGAGATGGCCGGAAAGGGCTTCGTAGATGATGGCAGCCAGACTGTATTGGTCAGAACGGCCGTTTCCCCCCTCACCCGCAACCGCTTCTGGACTGCTATAACCAGGCGTACCCGAAATCGCTTTGCCATTTGGCACCTGCGCCAATCCAAAATCAGCAACCAGAGCCTTCCCCTGATCGTCAAACAAAATATTGGTTGGTTTTAAATCGCCATGAAACAGCCGGTTTTGATGAGCTGCATCTAAAGCCTGCGCCACCTGGTGCATCGCCTCCAGGAGTTGACCGAGGTTAAACGAACCAGCATGCAATTTTTCGCGCAGTGTGCCCCCTGACGCAAACGGCATCACCAGGAAAATATTACCTTCTTCGTTCTGCCCAGCACTGTCAATAGGCAAGATATGGGGATGATGCAATTTACCCAACAAGCGCACCTGCTGCCCCAAGAGCACACGCAGGTTCTGATCCTGGCTTAAATCAGGGGACAAGACTTTCATTGCAATTGTACGCGACTGTTCTGCATCCCAGACGCGATACACAATACCCATGCCCCCTCTGCCAATTTCTTCTTGAAGTTGATAGCTTTTTGTTTCAATCATGTTTAAATCCTTTCAAAATCAATCATCATCTGACGGTGGAGGATAACTACTACCACCTCCGCTCGAGCTTCCACCATTTGAGCCACTGTTATTTCCCTTGCTATTGCTTGCAGATTGATTGGGTGTTTCTGTAGGTATTACTGGTGTGAATGTTGGTGGAATTCGGGTTGGTGTATAGGTTGGGGTTGGTGTTGGTGTGAATGTGGCGGTTGGGGTTGGGGTGGCGGTTGGCGCAGGCACCACGTCAGATGCAATGGCATAGTAAATGGCGTAATCCGCGTTCCCTGGTGCTTCTGGTTTGCCACTGCCACCGACAAAGCTTTCTTGCCCTTCGGACAGGCCGACAACGCCCTCCAAATCACCTACCAGGCGACAATTGCTGCCCAGCAAACAAACTGTGCTAAAGCGAAATGCCTCTGTGTCATTGTGAACGCCGAGCAAGCCATTGGTGATTTCTGCTTGTGCCCCATACGGATTTGCCACAATCACAGGGGTACCTGTTGTTTGCACAACCAGAACGCCTTGTTCTAGCAAGAGTTGAACGGCCGTTTCCCCATTCTCCCCAGCTTTTGTCAGCACCTGGATAATCGTGTCTGCACCCAAATCCAACCGTGTGCCATCTGTCAGCGCAAACTGTGTTGGCCCCACCAGTTCCTCAAGCACCGCTTCAGGCACCAGTTCCGCCCGAGGAGAAGGTGTGATATTGGCACCCGTATTAGCCTCATCCACTGAAACAGTTGCGGCAGACATCGTTGATGGAGGTGTAGCGGTTACGTCTCTGGTGACAAAGACTACCGTTGGTGACGAGTCAGCATTTGAAATAAACGCCCAACTGCCAAGCACGACCAAAATTGCCGCCATCGCCAGCCAAACCCAGTATCGGCGCTTTGCGGTTGACTGCCCACCAGCGCCGGTTACGATTTTAATCGGATTGATTGTTTTTGCTGACTGGCGCGGCTTACGTCCAGGCAAAACAGCAGCCCGAGCAGCGTTTTGTGGTCGTTTTCCCAGCCGGTTCACCGCTTCCTGATGGCGGCTGCGTGCCTTGGGATGATTGGGTTCTATCTCCAACACTTTAGCAAAAGCATCTTTGGCGGTTTCCCACTCTTTGGCTGCAAATGCTTGCAAGCCTTGTCCGTAAAATTGCTGCAATTTTTGCGCCTGCGTCGTTTTACTTTCCCCCTCTGAGCTTTTTGCCGGTGGCAGTGGGGAAGACATTGGACGCTTATCTTCTCGGACAACATCCGGTGTCGTTCTTAGTGATGAAGGTGTGCTCAAAGTTTGCGTCACTGCTTGTGAAAAATCACCAATCGTCGAGAAACGATCGGTTGTCTGCTTTTCTAAGGCGCGAGACAATACCTGCGAAAGAGGGTAAGGCAGGTTTGGGTTTATCTCATGGGCAGCTCGAGGCACACCTTCAAGATGTTGATAAATCAATTGATGAATTGTTTTTCCGGTAAATGGCACTTCACCTGTCAATGCTTCGTAAATGACCACGGCGAGGCTGTATTGATCGCTGCGCCCGTCAAGCGTTTTGCCGCTAAAATGTTCTGGACTCATGTAAACGGGCGTGCCCACGACACCGCTTCCTGTTAATTGGATAGTGGCATCTAACACTTTGGCAACGCCGAAATCAGCCACAAATGTCGTTCCCTGCTCATCAAAGAGGATATTGCTGGGCTTGATGTCGCGATGGATCACACCACGACTATGCGCAGCGTCTAATGCAAGCGCTATTTGTTGCAAAATATTGGCCAGGTCAAGCGGTGTCAGACTGCCTGCCGCCAGCCGCTGGCGCAGTGTGCCGCCTTTTAAGAGACGCATGACGAGAAACGGCCGTTTTTCATACTCACCCACATCATACACCGGCACAATATGCGCGTGTTCCAACTGCGCAATCACCTGCGCTTCACGCTGAAAACGCTGGCTAAACGTTTCATCCTGGCTAAGATACGCAGGCAGCAGCTTCAACGCCACTTCTCGCTGCAAGAGCGTGTCACGAGCACGAAAAACGGTCCCCATGCCACCCCGCCCAATTTCCTCAAATCGTTCGTATCGACCAATTTGCGTCACGGTTGTCATCCTGTACGGTAAAAAATTTGTCTACCAATAAAACAATCGACGTTACTGCTGCATTCTGGCAAAAAGACAGTCGATTTTGCCAGAATGCAGTCGCTTACAATAAATTGCTAATTACTTCTTTTATTTGCTGTCGTACATTGTTGCAAAAGCAACCCACGCTTCTGTCATGCCTGCCTTCACAGGCATCCATCTTCTGGATTCCCGCCTGCGCGGGAATGACCGGTGAAGAAAACTTTTGAACCAGTGTTTTAGTTACGGCCGTGAATAAACCCACACCCCCGTTGATGTAGCAGCATACAATTGGCCATCAGCTAAAACCAATCCATATACATATTCAGGTGGGGTATTCCATCCCGAATTTAAGGGACCTAATATATTGCCCTGCATCTTGTAAACACCAGCATTACTGGTGTAACCTAGATAGGCGGTTGTCCCGTCAAGGGCACCACTCCGCAATCCAGCAGAAACAGGTAACAGTTGCCAATTATTGTTGATCAACTGATAACTACCGGTCTGCGTCCCGACAAAAGATACACCTGTAGACGTACCAAATACAGTCCGCATATCCACACTGGGCACATCCGGCAAAGACAACATACTCCATGCTGCTGGTGAATTCCCAAAGGCTTGATAAACTTTCCCGTTTTGCCACTGCACAGCATAGAGAACACTGTTACTATCTTGCGGATTAGCAGCCAAGACATCCATTACCGGCTGGCTGCCGCTAATGCCATTTGTTGTTTGCCAACTGCTGCCATCCCAGTAACGGATACCAAAATCACCGCCAGCAAATGGACGATCCCCCGCTAAGGCAAGCGCACGGGCCAATAGAACTTCGTTTCCTCCCAATTGTGACCAGGCCCATACACTGCCACTTTTCTGCCCTTGCCAAACACCCTGGTCGTAAAGACTGGCATAAGCAAGATCACAGTCCTGGTTCATCACCAGACCAGTGACGCTATATCCCGTGGGCACAGAGGCCGCTGCTGCCCAGGATGTGCCACCAAATATCTGAACGCCATTATCAATGGTTCCTGCCAAAATGATGTTTGGATCAGTATCACATACAGCTAAGGAGCGTCCAGTTACCTGAGAGGGCCAATTGCTGCCAACAGACTCCCAAATAGCTGGCCGGGTAGCAAATGGCAAATAAACGTTATAACCAACGGTCGTAAAGTTAGTGGCCGAATCTGTTTCCCCTGGGTCATTGGCTGATTGGGCCGTTATCGTCATTTCATCAACCGTATTAATCGCAGCTCCAGGTGTTATGACTATTGTTGCTGTAAGAACCGCGCCTGCATCTTTATCAAGGGTGACGCTTGACGGGTTTACATTTACCACAAACCCTTTGCTGCTCGTTACTGTGACAGTAAACGTATCAGTTACATCACCGGTATTTGAGAGGGTGTGTGTATATGTTACAGTTTCACCAGGGCTGGCATTGGTGGAAGTGCCTGGAGTTAGGCTTAAACCGGCGGCTGAAGCCTCATTAAGCATGTCTCCATAAACCACAGAGGATGCATATCCAAAGGGCAAAATCAAAGTCAGTAACACCACACTACACAACATTGAAACAAACAAAACTGCAAGATTTCGACATAATTTCATAAGATTTCCTCCTGAGAACATTTTTTCACCACTCACTATCCATCCACTGGTGCATCACTACCACCGTTACCACCGTTACCACCATTACCACCATTACCACCATTTCCGCCGCCGGATTGCTCAGGGCAGCCATCGCTGGTGCCTGGGGCAGACTCACCTGGGCATTGATCAACCTGGTCGTTAAATCCATCAGCATCAGAATCTGGTATTGGTGTCTCGGTTGGTGGAACAGGTGTCTTAGTTGGTGGGATTCGAGTTGGTGTATTGGTTGGTGTGGGTGTGGGTGTAAATGTGGCAGTTGGGGTTGGGGTAGCCGTTGGTGCAGGCACCACGTCAGATGCAATGGCATAGTAAATGGCGTAATCTGCGTTTCCTGGGTTTTCTGGCTTGCCGCTGCCCCCGACAAAGCTGCTCTGGCCTTCAGTCAGGCCGACAACACCTTCCAAATCACCTACCAGGCGGCAATTGCTGCCCAACAAACAAACTGCGCTAAAGCGAAATGCGTCGGTGTCATTTTGAACACCCAGCAAGCCATTGGTAATTTCTGCTTGTACCCCATACGGATTCGCCACAATTACAGGAGTACCTGTTGCTTTCACAACCAGAAGGCCTTGCTCTAGCAGGAGTTGAACGGCCGTTTCCCCATTCTCCCCAGCTTTTGTAAGCACCTGGACGGTCGTGTCTGCACCCAAATCCAACCGTGTGCCGTCTGCCAGCGCAAGCTGTGTTGGCCCCACAAGTTCCTCAAGCACCGCTTCAGGCACTTGTGTCGCACGAGGTGACGGTGTGATATTGGCATCTATAACATCTTCTTCCACCGGCACAGTTGCTACGTCCATTATTGGGGGCTGTGGGTCTGGACGGGTGCTGCTCCAAAAGGCAAAAAGACCAACCAGCCCCAAAATCAAGATAAAGCCAATCCCACCAAATAAAATAGCCGTTGGCAGATAAAATGCCCGTTTACTACCCGGCATCTCCAGCACAATGGCACTCACGTTATCATCAGCATGACGGTTGATTGCCATTTGCACCAGCGTTGGGGCCGCTTTCTCCGGTGCTTGCCGGGTTACAGTTTGGGTAATTTCTGTTTCTGTGACATAGGGTTGGTTGCCATTATGCCGCTCTTTAATCAGGCCATCAGAACACAAAACGATCCGGTCATTTGGCTTTAATTGCAATCCTTGATTTTTACGCGACTTTTCTTCAGAATCATCCCCGTTTCTATACAGGCCCAGATCAACAGTGACATGTTCACCATACCCAATAGACCGCACCAATTCTTCAGCTTTCGGATGGTTTTCAGCTTCAGTTTTCCCTAAACGCCCTAAAGTCACCATCTCCCAGGCCCAGGTGTGGTCCATCGTTAATTGGAACAGCCGTTCACCTTTGCTGCCTCGAATCAAATAAGCACGACTATCACCCACATTGGCGAGATAGAGTTTGCTATCGTGAACGACGGCAACGGTAGCGGTGCTGCCCATGCCCCGTTTTTCTTTTTCTGCCCGGCCTTCTTGGTAAACGGCCGTATTTGCATCTTCCAAAACCTGTCGCAACAACTCTGGAATTCCGGCTGGGTCAGCCAACGAAGATGATTCTAATTCGTTAAACACAACTTCCAAGGCCAATTCAGCAGCTCGTTCACCAAAGTTGCTGCCACCAACCCCATCGGCAACCATGGCTACCGTCAGAGACAGCCCTCCGGCTGTGGTAACGTGACGCGCATCCACGCGATCTTCGATATTTGAACGACCGCCCTGCTCGCAAGCTGTTCCTAGACTGATTTGGGCCACACTATTTGTGTCAGATTGTTTGCCCATACAACAACGCTCCTGTGAAATCGTTTATTAAAGCAGAGTGCAACAAGGCAGCATCTGCGGTTTGTTAAATCAACGGCCAAACAAACGGCCGAAAATACCTGCTGACTTTCCAGCATCGGCACTTTGCTGAGCAACAACATCGCCATCAGCAAACTTAGCTAAAAATCGTCCCAATTCCAGCAAATTGAGCCGGTTTTCTGGGGCTTTTGCCAGACAGCCATCAATCACCAACTCTTCTAGCTCAGGTGGAATATTGCCAGCCAAACTACATAATGAGATTGGACGCGATCTATTAATTTGCTGAGTCAAGCTGCGTTCACTGCGACCAGAAAAAGGGAGTTGCCCACCCAACATGCGATATAAAACCACGCCTAAACCCCATACATCGATTTTAGTGCGATCAATGCCGTTGGTAACTTCCGGCGGAGCCACCATTTTTACCCTTGCCACTTGTTCAGGAGGCATGATATAGAGTGAACCCGCGCTCGGCTGTTGCACACGCGTAGCAATGCCAAAATCAATGAGGACTGGTGAAAAGGGTTCACCTGCTACGATTAAACGCCGAAAAACGATATTTTCCAGCTTCAGATCGTTATGGGAAAAGCCACATTGGTGCATATGATCCAATCCACGCGCCACATGCAGGCTAATCGCCACAGCCTCTTGTACACTCAACTGCTTAACCTGGCCTAGATAAGCATCAAGCGTACCGCCATGTAAATATTCCATGACAAAAAACACCGGGCTACCTGACAGTTCAACCGCATTGGTGTACGGAACGCTACCATTCTTATCTACACGTGGAATAAGCTGAATGCGGACAATGTTTTGATGGTTAAAACGCTGGATGATCTTCGCCTCTTCTCTCAAAGACTTGGCATAACTGGGATCATCTGATTTATTAGCCATTTTGATGGCAACTGGTTCAACACGATCTTGCTCTCTTGCCCGATAAATTTTTGCAAACCCACCATAGCCGATTTCATCATCTATGGTGTACCTGTTACGGTAAAGTTTTGTACCTTTCACGAGGGATTCTCCCACTACTCGATTTAAATCTTTAATGCAGCTAACCAGACCCCCGAGGGTTTCCGAGATGTGCTTCGTTCAAATATCACGCATAAACCTCGGAGGTCTGATAAAAAGCTGTGAGTTACGTTTTAAATTTGTGTTCTTACTGGCAATACTCCCTAAAATCTGTCCTCATTACTGACTTCGCCAGATTCTACCTCACCATTTTGAGCCACTGGACGTGTTTGTTTTGTCACCTTGAAGGCATCGGAAACATCACCACCACCTTGCTCCTCTGGTTTGGCTAACTGGAATAGAAGCCGGACACCACCGCGCTCAACGCGAGCCAGTTCAATTTCATCACCCTCGTGCAAATCTTCAGTTTGCAGGGGGATTAATTTACGACCATTGAGGTAAGTGCCGTTGGCGCTGTCTTCGTCGCGAATCAGAAAATGGTCTTCTTCGTCGATAATTGTGCAGTGCAAACGACTGAGGGGGCTGGCTTCATCTTGCTGTTGGAACAGCAGCTCTGCATTTTGCTTGGAACGACCAATTGGCGTATCACCAAAAATTTCCAGATGTTTGCCAATATTCACATCCCCTTCGAGCACCACCAGGTAAGCTTTGGCTTCGCTGGGTCCCAAATAACGTTTGGTCAAACTGTCCACGCCACGCATCACTGTTTCGCGTACTTTTTGAACCGGTGCTTTATCGCGATTGATCCAGACTATGCCGGAAAATGTGACCGAAATAGCAATCGCCAGGAAAGAAATCCAGTTGCGGCGTAACGGCCGTTCCACATTGTTACACATCCACTCTGGCGTAAAATCAAAACAAGTAATCGGCGGCACTGCCAGGGTTGTTTCTAATTCAGTTCGAATTTCCTCTGTCAAACCCTCTACATCTACGGTGGCAACAGCTGCTGGTGAATCAGCAGGCACAATCACCTCCACTTTAGTCGTCACCGCAGGACTCCGAGAAACTAATCCTAACTCATCTGTGATTTCTACTTCTAGTGAAAAATCATTCAGCCCATCTTTCTGCACATCATGCAAATCCCATACAAATTCCAGGTCATTGTTTGGATTAGGCCGGTTCAGCGTATTGGCAGACACACCATCAACCAACAAAACAGCTTCTTGCAATCGACGCAGATGGTCATCTGGAAAAACCACCTTGGCCACAACCGAAGTGGTTGTTGGCTCAATCGACGCCCGGTCTTCTGTAAAAACATCGGCCTGACGCAAAATTGTGTCACCACCTTTCGGAGACTCAATCAACACACGGGGCGGATTGACTTCAATATCGTAAGTGACAATATCAGAAACGTGACCAGCCGCGCTTGCGTCAGCAATCAATTCCACGGTTTGTGTACCCGACTGGCTGACAGACGAGCGATAAGTAATATCGTATTGCTCTCGATAAGCAATTAATTGTGAATATACGGGGTTAATGTCTGTAAGTCGGTTATAGAGAGCAAATTGTCCGCCGCTTTCTTCAGCCAATTCTTGCAATGGCTGTTTTTGATCGTTGCGTAAGCCAATCACATAAATGGGGATTTGTTTATCGCGAGCTTTGTCAGCAAGCTCCGTTGCTGCTGAACCAGCCCCTGTTTCCAAACCTGAGCTAATAAAGACAATAAACTTAGCTTGATTAGCTGCTTCAGGTAACAAAGCCATTTGATCAATGATTTCATCCATCGCTTTTACAGGCGCTGAAAATTGACTCCCCCCTGGAGGAGTGAAGGTTTCTAGCGGGTTTATGAGTTGACGGCCGTTACCGGTAAAAGACACCAAATTTTGGGCACCACCAGCAGGCACCACCGTTAAAGCAACCTGATCCAGATTCTCTTTCATCCAAGGTGTTGTTTGCACAAAATCAGCGATAGCTGCTTGCGCATTTTCCCAGCGGTCTCCTACCATCCATACCCCTGAATCAACAACAAAATGAACCCATATCCCTTCTTCAGTTTTTGTTAGATTTTCGGGGGCTTTTTCTTGATTGTTTTCGCTTACACTAAACAAACCCAATTGAGCATCAGATACTGGCAAACCGCTAGCATCTAAAGACCGAAATCGGAGCGTCATCTGGGGAAATTCAGATACATCCGTTTGCGTAATGATTAAGCTCTTCATAGTCGATTGAGCTGAAACATAATCTGAGTTAGCTGCAAAAACTAGCAGCATCAAAGCAATAAAATACAATACAAATCTTGACCGCATCATCATCCTCCTGAACCAGGATATTGTTTTTGATAATTTTCTAAATTTGTGAATTTGATGAGATTAAAACATCTTGCGTGTCATTGCCAGAAGCCAGTGGCGACTTTGCAATCCACCCTTCTAAACCCTTTCGAGAGAAACGCCAAGCACCCCCAACTTTTCTTCCAGGTAGTTGTCCTTCTTGGGCTAACTTGTACACAGTTGACTCAGCTAATCGCAAGTAAATCGAGACTTCCTTTACTGTCATGATGGCATCAACTTCAGACATTCAACACTCCTTGTAAAAGGCTAACCAGTACACTTGACGCTACATATTTTTGTAACTTTACATGCTAACTTTATATCATAATTTCTTGATTTCTTACCTCGTTTACACGCGCTTTGTGAAAATTGGTACAATACTCCTACCCTTTATTGTCTTTTCCTGCTAATTACTGATTTTTCTCAAATTTTCTATCAATTACCTATCAAAACTGCTTGTGCCCCATTGTGATGATGCGAATCCACCATATAATGAATTGCATTATTCACCACTAAAAAAGAGGAGCCACTCACCATGTCAGCATCAACCCTCCCCCCCTTTTTTTGGGTACAAGAAACGGGATATCTTTGGGTTGATTGGGGGG
>QQUD01001097.1 GCA_008501785.1 Chloroflexota bacterium | reverse complement strand
AACAGTCCAGAACAATTGGACTCATTGTTTCAGACATCCGCAATCCATTTTTTACCGACATCAGCCGCGCCGTGGAAGACACCGCTTACGAACGTGGATACAGTGTCTTTTTATGAAACACCGACGAAAACCCAGACAAAGAGCGGATGTATCTCAATTTGATGCAGGATGAAAATGTGGCTGGGGTTATTTTTTCGCCAACGAGAGAAACGGCCGTTTCCTTCCCCACCCTCCCCCTCAACTTCCCCGCCGTTATCGTCGACCGCTCCGTGCAAGACACCCGTGTCGATGTGATCCTGATTGACAATGTTGCTGCCGGACATCGCCTGACGACCCACCTGATCACAAACGGCTACCGCAACATTGCCGCCGTTTTCGGCGAAGCCAGCACCACCGGCCGCGAACGTCACCAGGGGTTTGAAAATGCACTTGCAGATCATCGACTGACCTCCGTTCAAGTCAACTACACCGCTCCCAAAATCGAAGCGGGCTTCAACGCTGTCTCTGCTATGCTCACCGAAAACCCACACATTGATGCCGTGCTGGCGACCAACAGCCTGCTCGCTGCCGGTGCCCTCAAAGCCATCCTCCACCACAATCGCCGCATCCCTGATGACATAGCCCTGGTCGGCTTTGACGACACTACTTGGACCACACTTGTCACGCCCCCCATCACTGTTATCGCCCAACCCACCTACGAAATTGGCAAGACGGCTACTGAATTACTGCTGCAACGGATTACTGAGCCGGAACGGCCGTCACGCTCCGTCATCCTCAAAGGCGAACTGATTGCGCGTAGTTCCAGCGCCCCGCAACATACTAAAAAAATCTGATTTCGTGGGATTTGGAGTGGAGACTTTAGCCGGAACGGTCTCGTGAGAACCGGCTAAAGCCTCCATTCCCCCCGAATTCCTGAAGATCCATAAATTTCAAAGGAAGTGACAAGGATACAATTAGCCCCTTCTATGCGATCAAAAACTCATTGGAGAACGTACCCTGAACTTATCGTTGCCATCGCAGCTGCCGCATGGGGGTTATTTTGGATTCCATTGAGAGCGTTTGCACGTCAAGGCCTCGATCCTGGTTGGGCGACGCTCACTCAGTTTCTCGCGCCCTTCACTATTCTGTTACCCGTTGCGATCTGGCGCTGGCAACGCCAACAACCAACGGGCATTCGACAGGTTCGCACGGGGTTGCTGATCGGCATGGCCATTGGATTGTATCTTGAGAGCCTGCTGCTTACCGAAGTGGCACGTGCGCTGATCCTCTTCTATGTCATGCCAGCCTGGGGCACAATTTTAGAAGTCGGGATAATGAAACGTTCACTCACCTGGTGGCGAACTGTTTCTCTTATTCTCAGCTTATCGGGATTGTTCATCATTTTAGGCGTAGGCGTGCCATTCTCGTTCTCGATGAATCTTGGCGATTTGATGGCCTTGTTATCTGGCATTCTATTTGCTTTGGGTGCCCTACAAGTACGCCAAACATCTGAAGCAGCATCTGTTTTTGAGCAAATTTTCGCGTTTTTCTTGTATGGCTCATTAGTGACACTAGCGCTCTCTTTACTTCCCCTGGCCGAACTTGGTCAACCGCCCTCCCGCGAACAATTGCTCGCTCTTACACCCTGGTTCGTATTGATCTCTGTTGGGTTTTTGATTCCTGTGATGTGGGGGATTTATTGGGGGTCGCGCCAGGTCGATCCTGGCCGATTAGGGATTATACTCCAAATTGAGGCTGTCATCGGAATTGGCAGCGCAGCGCTTTTTGCGGGTGAACCTTTTGGCGTTCGTCAGGCTGTCGGCGCTGTCCTTGTCGTTAGCGCCGGTCTGGCAGAAGTCGTCGGGAATAGAAATAACATAACGTGACAGAGCATAGTAAATCGAGTATTCTATGGGCCATTCCAGTTGTATTTTGTGGGGAGGAGGCACCAATCACAACGGAGTAAAAGAATGGCAAACTCACATTTACATAATCCTCACCTTAACGGCGACCCCTTTTTATGGAAAGGCGGCAAAACCGGCATTCTGCTGATGCATGGCCTCACCGCAACCTCATCGGAAGTGCGTGCCTTTGCCGAACGTCTTCGCGATCAGGAGTTTACCGTAGCCGGGCCGCTGCTGCCTGGGCATGGCACAACTCCCAAAGCGCTAAATTCTACCGGTTGGGCTGATTGGTTAGCTGAAGGAACACGGGTTTATAAACAGTTGCAGGAAACATGCGACCATGTTTTTGTGGGGGGTGAATCGACCGGCGCGGCAGTTGCCCTGTACATGGCGACGCAATTTCCAGAGATTGCCGGTTTGTTGACCTATGCACCAGCCATCAAGCTCAATTTGAGTTGGCAAGATGTTATTAAAATGTATGTGGCCGCGCCGTTTATTCCATCGGTGCCAAAAGGGAGTATTGATGTCAGTGAAAAGTGGCAAGGGTATCCGGTCAACCCGCTAAAAGCTGGTATTTCCCTGGTAAAACTAGGAAAGATAGTCAGAGGGCGACTACATCAAATTCACCAGCCAGTTTTGGTCATGCAGGGCCGGTTGGATACAACCGTGCATCCTTCAGCGGGAGACATTATTCTTTCCGGTGTTCGTTCTAAATTGAAAGAACACTACTGGATGGAACAATCCAGCCATGTCATTTTGCTAGATCGTGAACTGGATTTAGTTACCAAATTGACCGTTAATTTCATCAACCGCACACTTACTGAATCTGCAGAAACCACCGCCACAATCAAGGAACAATAATGAATACAAAACCAACGCTCCCCATATCAAAACAAATCACCTATGCCATCGGACAATTAGGCTGGTCTATTTTGGTTAACCTGATCGGATTGATGCTGGTCTATTTTTACCTGCCTCCAGAAACAGCAGGACTGCCATTTTTCATTACCCAGATTATATTTTTAGGCGTGTTGAACGTGTTAACAATCGTAGCAGCTTCTGGGCGGCTGGTTGATGCCATTACCGACCCGCTTATTGCCAGCTACAGCGACCGTTTCGACCATAAACGAGGCCGTCGCATTCCATTTATGGCAATTGGCGCATTGCCTGCGGCACTATTTTGCTTCTTGATTTTTATGCCCCCCCAGCAGCAAATGAGCGGTTGGAATATTGTGTGGCTGGTTGTCACCCAAATTTTCTTTTACATCTCGCTAACAATGTATGTCACCCCCTTCTTTGCCTTGCTGCCGGAACTGGGTCATACAGCAAATGAACGGCTGAACTTGTCTACCTGGATTTCTGTAACGTATGCACTGGGCATCATTGTGGCTGCGCAAACACCTTTACTGGCAGATATTTTGCAAGACAGCTTAGGTTTGGCAAGTCGCGTGACCGCAATTCAGGCGGCTATCGGCGTGATGGCAGTGGTGGCATTGATCTTTATGGCATTCCCCATCTTTACAATTGATGAACGTAAATATTGTGAAAGCAAGCCCTCAAACGTTCCATTGTTTGCAGCACTCAAGAGCACTTTTCAGAATGCCAGTTTTCGCTTTTACGTGGTCGCGGATTTCTCATATTTTATGGGTTTGACGATCATGAACACTGGCCTGCTTTTTTATATAACTGTCTTGCTTGGGTTAGAAGAAGCACTGGTGGGCACGCTGTTGGCGGTGATGGTTATTGTTTCATTTGTGTTTTATCCGGTGGTGAATGTTTTGGCGAAAAAGACGGGCAAACGCATTTTGGTAATTGGGGCTTTTTTGTCGATGAGCATCGTCTTTTTGGGTGTTTACTTTTTTGGCCGCCTGCCATTGGCACCCACTGCTCAGGCGTATCTTTTGGTTCTGCTCTATTCGCTGCCGCTGTCTTTTTTGTCGGTGCTGCCAAATGCGATTCTGGCGGACATTGCCGAGCATGATGCACTGCAATCGGGTGAACGCAAAGAGGGTATGTTCTTTGCGGCACGTACGTTGATGCAAAAGTTTGGTCAAACATTTGGTATTTTGGTTTTTGCCATGCTGACAACGTTTGGCAAAGACCCAGGTGATGATTTGGGGATTCGTTTGAGTGGATTGGCAGGCTTTTTGCTCTGTTTGGGCGCAGGGCTGGTGTTTATTCGCTATAACGAGCGCAAGTTGATGCGGGAGATGGCGGATTTGCAACCGGTGGAGGAAGTTGGTTGATTGGGAAAACGGCCGTATTCTTCACACCCTAGAGTGAGCATGAGGGATGGAGAAACGGCCGTTATATCACCCGGCCAACAACGACCAGACCAATGCAACAGCAAACAGCCCTATAAACCCAGCAATCATAATGCCTAACGTTTTAGAATAGCCAGGTGGCGTGATATGGTTTTCTGCATCCAAGGATTTGATAATGGGGTAAAGTCGCCAGAAAAACGATGAAA
>QQUD01000973.1 GCA_008501785.1 Chloroflexota bacterium | reverse complement strand
ACATACAGCATGGCAACAAATAGAAAAGATGCCATCATTGCAAGTGCTGCATGAAACAGGTTCTTCAGTGTCACAACGAGTCCACCTGTTAAGAGCATTAAGAAACTAATTATTATAAAAATCCACCGCTCAAGTGTCACCAGTCTTCTCCAAAACAGTTAATCTGCGGCGGCAACATCTGGCACATTTACTTGACGCTGTGCTTCTGCGGCCAATCGCTGGCGACGGCCGTTTCTGCGCAAAATCTCTAGTGTGATGATGCCTACGACAATATTGCTTGCAAAATGAATGCTTGCACGACTAATTTCATTTAGGCCAACCGGAATCAATTTATCAACAATTGCGACCACAAAAATGAGTGCAATCGTCAACGGAACCATAAATTTCCAGTTAAAGTTCAACATTTGGTCAATGCGGAAGCGGGGCAGCGTTGCGCGAATCCACATAAATACAAAGAACACCATGGATGATTTCACAATTAAGATAAGAAGCCCCAGCCCGCGACCGATAGCAAAACCATTGCCCAAGATCAATTCTTCCAGCCCAAAGAAACGGTAGCCACTCCAGTATGTCGTCACAAACAGGCCACACATAAACATAATGGCCATATATTCCGCAGCCATAAACAAGCCAAACACCATACCGGTATATTCGGTATGGAAGCCAGACACAATTTCAGACTCAGCTTCTAGCAAATCGAATGGAGAACGGCCAGTCTCCGCCAGGGAAGAAATGAAAAAGATGAGACCAGAAAGTGGGACATAAAAGAAGAAAGGAATGGCTTGCGCTTCAACCATATCCACGGTAGACAGGGAACGCGTTAAGATAATAGGCACCAATAAAGAAAGTATCATTGGCACTTCGTAACTCACTAGCTGCGCCACAGAACGGAAAGCACCTAACAAGGCATATTTGTTGTTTGATCCCCACCCTGCAAGCAATATCGCCACAACAGAAATTGAGCTAATTGACAACACATAAAAAATACCAACGTTGAGATCAACCCCAATTACACCAGGCGCAAATGGCAACACAGCAAATAGAAGCGCAGAAGTAACAACTGCCAAACCAGGCGCAATAAAAAAGGTCAATTTGTCAGCACTCGCTGGCACAATCATCTCTTTCGTGATCATCTTGCCCACATCGGCTACCATTTGCAGCAGGCCATATTTGCCACCCACGCGATTGGGTCCAATGCGGTCTTGCATACGAGCCAACACCTTACGCTCAGTCCAGCCAACCACAAAAACCATCAACAAAGGGATAGTCGCCACCATGGCGATACCAATCATATCTAGCACCACGCTTACCCAGGGCGCTGCCCCCCATACGCTTGCCAAATAATCACCAGCAGTTAATTCAAAAATGCTTGATATAAATTCAAGAATATTAAAACTCATTGTTACCTTCCCCTAAACCCATTCGAGGACGCCACGACCCCAGGCATACAATAATCCATCAGCCAAGAGGAAAATGAATAAAACGGCTGCCCCAATACCAAATAAATTTAGTTGACCATAAGCTGCGGCTATCGGAAAGAGAAAAACTGCTTCAATATCAAAAATCACAAAGACGAGTGCATAAATATAGTACTGAACTTTGAACTGCACCCACGCATCGCCTACAGTTTCAACCCCACATTCATAGGTTTGCTGTTTAATAAGATTAGGTTTTTTCGGACCTAACAACCGGTTAAAAACAATGGGTACAATTGGGAAAATGGGTGCCATCACCACAAATAAAGCAATGAATTGCCATTCAGATTGCATGGGTTCCCTCCTCTCCTTTTCCAAGTTTTGGAGTGATTTGTGAAATACGCCACATGTTATAACACATGCTGCTCACAAAGCAAGATTGTAAATACTTCTTTGACAAATTTAGTCCACAATATTTCTTGTTGTATAAAAAATTATGCAGAACACTATACCCAAATTTTTAAATTAACCAAGGATTCGAGTATACTTGTTTGCATGATCGATGCACCGATGGAATCTCAAAGAATTTTGGCTGTGGATGATAACACATTCACGCTGCGTATTGTACAACACACGCTTGAACAAGCTGGTTTTCAGGTTGTTACTGCAACGTCTGGACAGGATGCTATAAAATTAATTAATCGGCACGGAATGCCGCACTTGGCCGTTGTAGATTTGCATATGCCGATCATGAGCGGTTTTGAATTTTGCCACCAAATCCATCAATTTTCAGACTTGCCAGTGATTATGCTAACGGCCGTTAACACCGAAGAAACCATCATCGAAGGGCTTGAAAAACATGCTGATGATTACATGGTCAAACCTTTCAATCCGGTAGAACTGGTTGCTAGAGTGCGACGTGTGTTAGGGCGAATGGGGAATTACAACTACACACTCGAATCAACAACGCAAATTGATGAACGCTTGCTCATCAACTTTCCCAATCGTAAAGCTTCTGTTGACGATGAAGAGATTTCTCTCACCCCAACAGAAACGAAATTGCTATATATTTTAGTTCGCAATGCCGGACGCATTGTGACAACCGACTTTTTACTAAATCGTATCTGGCCCATGCAAGAAGCACACGAAGATCGGCTTCATGTGCATGTACACCGGCTGCGCCGCAAAGTTGAAGTCAATCACAATGAACCAAGTTATATTGTGGCCGAACGAGGAACTGGCTACCGGTTTACGGTAACGCCAGTTTAGCGAAGTAAAGAAAATTGGAAAATAATTATTTGTTGAATTGTTGAATACATCGTTTCAAAAGTATTTCGACTTTCCCGGAAGCTGCGAAGTTGATTTTGCTTAAGCAATTTGGTTCATAGCTTCCGGGGAAATGGTGTACAAGACTTTTGTTACAGTATATTGAATGGTTTTTGAATCAGTTTATACAAACCGCTTAAGCATTTTCCCAATGCTGCTTTCTAAAAACGAATCTGTCGCCTGCTTAGCCGCTAACCGTTGAATCCCCATCCCATAAGAAGGGTAAACGTGCATGGCTTCAGCCAGGTCACGAATTTTCAAGTTGTGTTGCATGGCAATCGCAAATTCATTAATCATTTCGCCTGCGCGAGGTGCAACGATGGTGGCACCAAGAATACGGCCGTTTTCCTCATGCACAATCTTTATAAATCCCGCTACTGACTGATCCGTCACTGCACGATCAACTCTATCTAATGACTGCCGCGTTACTTGCACAATTTCAAATTGAGTTCGTGCCACAGCTTCCGCCAAACCTACCTGCGCAATTTCAGGATCGCTAAATATCGTCCAAGGTACGGTATCCATCATTCCGGGAGCACTACCAGGGAGCAGTGCATTTCGCGCCGCTTGGAACCCTTGCCATCCAGCATAATGAGTAAATTGAAAACCACCAGTACAGTCACCAGCTGCAAAAATATGTTTTGTCGTTGTCTGCAATTTTTCGTTCGTGTCAATGCCTTCCTTTGAAAAGGTTATCCCTGCCTTTTCCAAATCAAGTGACTCAATATTGGGGCGACGCCCTGTTGCTACGAGCAGCATGTCTCCCGAAATCGTGCGTTCATTTACAATCACATCCATTTTATTTGGGGTGGGCGTGTGAACGGCCGTTACCACCCCCTCAACAAACTTTATCTCTTCATCCGCTAACACCTGATGCATCACAGCACGCGCATCCGCATCTACATCTGGCAGCAACTGCACATCAATCAACGTCACGTCAGCGCCCAGCCGCCGGTATGCTTGCGCCAGCTCAACACCAACCGCGCCCGCACCAAGAACAATTAAATGATTGGGCAGTTGTTCATTATCAAAAACAGTTTCATACGTGTGATAGGGTACTGTCTCTAAACCAGAAATGGGTAGGATAAATGGTTTTGCGCCAGTGGCAACAATAAAATTGCGAGATGTGATGGTTTGCTCGCCAACTTGAATCGTATGCGAATCAACAAATCGCGCCGCTCCGGTGAACACGTCAATACCTTTGCCACGCAGCACGTCTACCGTCTCGTGCTGGTAAATATCGGCAATCACTTGCTGAATGTGCGTACGAACTTGTTTCATGTCTACTTTTGTGGGAGAAGGGGTGAGGCCGAAGGAAACGGCCGTTTCCGCCATCTTAATCACCTTCCCCACCTGCAACAACGCCTTACTCGGCACACACCCCGTCCACGTACAATCCCCCCCAATCCGATACTTCTCCACAAGTGCAACCCTCCCCCCCAACTCAACCGCAAAATCCACCGCAGTCAACCCCGCCGACCCCGCTCCAATCACCACCAAGTCATAATCCACCATCACCACACCTCCTCCCTACAAAATTCACAATTCATTATTTACACTTCATTATTCAGCCCCCATGAGACACTCCACAGACGCCCCAAAAACAATACATCTT
>QQUD01000792.1 GCA_008501785.1 Chloroflexota bacterium | reverse complement strand
GGGGTTTGCACGCGCTCGCTGGGACGACGCATTTGCGGAAGCGCGGTTGCGGCTGCGGCAATTGGGGGATAGGCCGGCGGATACGGCGGTGCTTGGGGACGGTCGGCTGCGGGAGGTGTACTATGCTATATTGAAGGGGGATGCAGGGGATTCCGCAAGGCGCGCATTTGGCGTGGGCAATGAAATCGCCCGGGCAATTGAGTTTTTGTCTTCCCGCCTAGACGAAGCGGTCACTATCAAAGATATGGCCGCACAGGTGGGGATGAGCCGGGCCGTGTTCCACCGCAAATTCAAGCAGGCTACCACGATGTCGCCCATCCAGTTTGTGAAGTCTATGCGGCTGAACAGCGCCGCCATGAAGATTGCCGGAGGAATGAATGTGAACGAAGCGGCTATGGAAGTGGGCTACGTGAGTTCCTCTCAATTCAGCCGAGAGTTCAAACGCATGTATGGGCAGTCTCCCAGACAGTGGAGCCACTCCAAGCAACTACCCGCGGGAATGATGACACGGACGGCTCAGTTTTTTGACCAACTTCAACGGCCCCCGCTCTAGGGAAACCATAATTCTCCATTTGTTCTGTTCCAGCCTTGGGCCGCTGGCGATCTCGTCTCACGCCGGGATTGTGGTTGTCCGTGGACATCTGCCCTGTAACATCTGTAGTCGAATGCACTACCAACTTCACACCAACGGCTTGGTGGTAAATTGGTTGTGTGTAGTTTGAGTAAACGGCCGTTTCCCCAACCACCCCTCAATTGCAAAGTTAAATATCACCCTTTCATTAATCCTTCCGGGGTATGACACGATCCCCTTCTGACAAATATACTACATGACACAGATAACCATTTTTGTGGGAAATCAAAAAGCAGTGTGATGAAATCGCAGATTGATTCGCGCGTGATTCGGAGGATGATATGAAATCGAAGGCAGTTGATCAAAAGGTAATTCAAACAACTTCATCTCGCCAGTGGATCCGTTTGATTGTGGTATATCTCTTCGTACCACTGATTCTACTCGTATGCGCGGGAGATTTCGGGTGGTGGCAAGCATGGGTCTATTCCCTGCTAATTATTGCTGCTGGTGTGGGAGGGCGCATTTTGGGGGAACGGCGTCATCCAGGATTGACGGCAGAAAGACAAAGTGGTGCAAGTATCCAAGGAGCGAAAGCATGGGACAAAGTGCTTTCCCCACTCATGGCACTGATGAGTATAAGCTTCCCACTGATCATTGTGGCAGGGTTGGACCATCGCTTTGGTTGGTCACCTGTATTTCCGCTATGGCTCATTGTGCTCGGTATCTTCCTCATCGCGCTCGGATTCGTTTTTTCTGCGTGGGCATTTATGGAGAACCAGTTCTTTTCTAGTGTGGTGCGTATTCAAACGGATCGGGGGCATGTGGTGTGTGATAGCGGTCCATATCGAATCGTTCGGCATCCGGGCTATGCCGGGAATATTCTGCCACTACTGGGCATTGTGCTGGCCTTAGGTTCGGTGTGGACACTTATTCCGGCGGCGGTGGCGTTGATCATTGCGGTGATCAGAACCGCACTGGAAGACCGGACTCTACAGGAAGAGCTGCCAGGGTATTTGGATTATACGCGGCGTGTGCGCTATCGGTTGATTCCAGGGATTTACTGAGGACTCGTCCCCGCGATGCGATTTGGTGGAGGGGGTTGAAAGCATACCCTCTTCCACCTATCGTTGCGCTACCTAGCAAGGCGATAAGCATCGTTAGGAAAGCTGCATTTGTCCAACAGAATGCAAATGGCGCTCTATGCCGTAAAAGAAGGTCTGATTGGTCCCGAAGAGTGATGCTGCGTGCCCCAGACTCGGACACAAGATATAATTTTCTGAATATTTAGAAGAGTTGATTTATCGAGACTCATTACACAACGAGTCCGGTTGATAAATAATTAGCACTCCTAGCCAACCTGAAATCTGAAATAATGTCGTATAATTGAATTATGGAAAAAATAAAGAACTTTGGTAATTCAACAAAAGAGGCTGTGTTATCTCAATATACTATTAATGGTCTTTCACGAATTGTGGAATCTCAAAAAGCAATCCCAAGCTTAGCAAAAAATAAACCAATAGTTGAACAAATTGAGAGTACCCTTCCCAAATTACCAACAAAACATGAGTTTTATCGAGGTGATGCCACAAACATGACCTTTTTAAGGCCAAAAAGTGTGCACCTAATATTAACTTCCCCTCCCTATTGGATTTTAAAGAAATATAATGAGAGCGAAGGTCAATTAGGAGCAATAACCGATTATGATGCCTTCTTGCTTCAATTAAATAAAGTGTGGTCTAAATGTTTTGATGCTCTAGTTCCTGGCGGGAGATTAATTTGTGTTGTAGGGGATGTTTGTCTTTCTCGTCGAAGAAATAAAGGAAGGCATACCGTTGTCCCGTTACATGCAGCAATACAAGAACAATGTCGATTAGTTGGTTATGATAATCTTGCACCAATAATTTGGCATAAAATTGCAAATGCAAATTTTGAAGCTTCGAGGGGAACTAGTTTTTTGGGAAAACCATATGAACCAAACGCGGTAATTAAAAACGATATTGAGTATATACTCATGGAACGGAAACCGGGTGGGTATCGTAGCCCTTCATTTACAGAAAGGGTGTATAGTGTGATTTCTGAAGAAAATCATAAAAAGTGGTTTAATCAGATTTGGACTGGATTAAATGGTGCTTCTACGAGAAATCATCCAGCACCTTATCCCATAGAATTAGCTACAAGATTGATTAGAATGTTCAGTTTTGTAGGTGATACAGTACTCGATCCATTTAGTGGTACTGGTACAACATCAATTGCATCTGCTCAATCTGGTAGAAATAGTATAGGCGTTGAGGTTGACGATAATTATCTTGATTATGCTATTTCAAGATTTAAGCGTGAAAATCGTAAGAACTTTACAAATTACGAAATATCTATAAATAAGTTATGAGGTGTACATGCCAGCCAATATTGATGCTTACAATTCGATGTTGCCATCTGCGATAAAGCATTTTTGGGGTTCCCGGAAAAACGCATTAAGAAAGCAAAGTGATCGAGGAATCATAGATCAAGGCAATCGATCAGGTGTAACAGCTGGAAAAAACCTTGATGGCTTTGCGGATTTGATCAAACAGATCATCATCGATAATGGTATTAAAGACGTTGAAATTCATACAGATGGGAGAAAATTGCTAACAATTCCTGGTTTTTTCAGGCCAACAAAAAATTGGGATTTGCTGGTAATTAGAAAAAATCAGCTTTTAGCTGCCATTGAACTTAAATCACAAGTGGGTCCTTCCTTTGGCAATAATTTCAACAACAGAGTTGAAGAGGCATTAGGTAACGCAACTGATCTAAATACGGCCTTTAGAGAAGGTGCTTTTGGAGAATCATCCAAACCATTCTTAGGTTATTTTTTTGTTCTTGAGGAATGCCCAAAATCAACAATTCCAGTTCGAATAACATCGCCGCATTTCCCAGCTTTCCCCGAATTTGATAATTCAAGTTATGCAACGCGATATGAGATTTTGTGTCGTAAACTCGTTCAAGAGCAACTTTACGATGCAGCTGCGCTTGTAATGACAAGAAAAGAAGCAGAAGATACTGGCGAGTGCCGCCCCATGAGTGATTTAACCAGTGCAAAGCGATTTGCAATTAATCTAGCTGGAAGAATATCATCTTTTGCTCTTGATTAAATGAGTGGCGGCACAAAGCCACGTCCGACACAAAGTGTAGCTGAATCTGGCGCTGCGCGGCGGAGTACATGTGAGGAACAGTAGATTTTCACTACCAAAAGGTTGTTAAGATTAGACTATCAAGTAGCTGGATTTGGTTAACAACGTGGATTTTGGTCAATAGTGTGCGAAGTTTACCAGTCTTTTACCATAAAATACCAATTCACACCGTCGGGGCAAAAGTGTTATGTTGCACCAACAATTTTGGTAGCGGTGCTTTGAGGAGCTAATTACACTTTTTTATAGGTGAGATAGAATTTCTTCCCGCCAGTGTGACATCTCTTGCGGCCAAGCTTCTTGCCTAACCCCATATAATCTAAACTTTTGCATAAAAAAATCGCCTTAATGGCGATTTTTTGTTTATAAAAAATATGATCGCTTCCAGATGTAAGTTCCCATAAAAAATGCTACCGTGTAATGATTACGTCAATATGATCATTAGAATTGTTTCCATTTAACAATCATGCATGATTGTCATGCCTGCGAAGGCAGGCATCTATCTTTATTGAAGGGGTGGATTCCCGTCTGCACGGGAATGACAAGAGCAGAGGAAGGCTAGCAATGCACATTTTAGTTGTAAACCCAAATACCAGCTTAGAAATGACCCAAACAATC
>QQUD01000471.1 GCA_008501785.1 Chloroflexota bacterium | reverse complement strand
CGCTCGCAGCTTTTCCTGGTCGTCATCTGTCAGGTTGGCGAGGATGCCCCCACGGGAGAGACGACCCCAGCGCACAAAACGGCCGTTTTCCGTCGCATACCCCCCCACATCTCGAAAATTAACGGTTCCTTCCATCTGCACAAATCGCTCTGCTACGCGCATCACCTGCCCGTCTGCGGCACCACCCTCAAATTGCAGTTCGAAAATGGGGTGAACGGCCGTTTCCAATCCATTCACCGTTGTTTCCTGCACACCTTCGACCAGTTTCACAAACTGCTTGTCTTCTGGATTGGGTTCGGTGTTTACAAACAGGCGCACACGCTCGGACTGGGGCTGCCATTGAATGTGGTAAGTGTTGTTGTTGCGCTGGAGAACGGCCGTTTCCTGCAGCACAATTAAATATTGCAGCGGATCAATTTCCGGTCTAACTTTTTCCCGGCGAAACCGTGACATTAACATTTTCCTTCTTTCGTGGTTGGCAATCAAGGGGGTGATTATAGGAATGATCGAGGAGTTTGTAAACGGCCGTTTTCCCACCAGCCACAAAAAAACAGATTCGTGCGAACCTGTTTTCAAAAATATTAAATTTCTATATCACTATCAAGGTGTTGTAAAAAATGGTTCTGGCGCACTGGCCTCCATTTTTGCTTGTGCCCGGTTCAACTGCATTAACACAAAACGAACCCGCGTAGACATGGCTCGGGAGATATTCCACAACAAGATTGCACCTAAGACGGGATCATCGTCGCGCAATCCCAATAACCGGCTACGACTTAATGCCAGCACCGTCACGCCCCCACGGCCAGCAACAATATCAGCACTTCGTTCATCTTCATCCAACATCGCCAATTCACCAGTAATCTGACCCTCATTTAAATTAGCAACATGCTGGATATTATCATCATTATGTTTATGGGGATCCAATTCGTCTGGGTCTTTCCACACTTCCACAAACCCTTCTTTAATGATAAACAACTCATTGCTCAGTTCTCCGGCATGAGCAATCACTTTACCCGCTTCATAATGTCGCACCTGGCATTGTGCCGCTAAACGAATGCGCTGTGCTTCATTTAAATTATTGCCAATATTTGAATGAGCTAAAAATCGAGCAACTTCGTTAATACGGGCCAAATCTTCATCATCGACAGGTTGGTACAAATCAGAACTGGAAAGCGGCAATCCTAAATAAGCTGCAATCTGGCGGCGCGTAATATCAGGGGTTTCAAATTGCGGCCAGTGACCCGCTTTCGGGAAAATACGCAAATCAGCTTGTGTCCATTCGTCAGCAACCACACCAGCATCTCGCAGCGGAACCGTATTATCTTCAGCACCCCAAATTACCAATGCCGGTGGTTTCACATTGTCAATACGCCCTCTTAAATCATTTTCACGCATGGCATCGAAACATTCAAACCGCACCCGACCCTGTCCAGGACGTCGAGCATCTTGCCGCAGCCGGTCATATGCATCACGACCAATGCCCGTGCGTTCCGCAAAAGACACTGGACGCATCAATTTATCGGTAATACCGACAAACAGTTTTTCAAAGGCTGACACAATGTAGCTCCCGAATCCAAAGCGTTCCATTGTAGTTATTGGGGAAACCATGATATTGATGGAGGTAGATAAACGGCCGCTAATTGTCGGATTTAACAAAACCATGCGCTCGACTAAAACGGAATGCTTAAGCGCTAACGTAATGCTGATCATCCCCCCCATCGAGTGACCAACCAATACAACGGGCCGGTCGCTAATTTGAGCAATCAAATCAGCTATCAATTCGACGTAGGCAGGAATTGTTGTTTTTTCTGGCAATGGAGGAGATTGGCCATATCCTGGTAGATCAATCGCAATACAATGAAAACGCTGTGCCAACAATCCCAAAATAGGTGATGTGGCAAACCAGGAGCTTGACCACCCATGAATCAATAGTGCAATTTGCCGGCCCTGCTGCCCCGCTTCCACGTAGTGAATCTCTTGCCCGTTTACCTTAAACGTGCCGTCTTGATATGTTTCCATTTGACCAATACTCCGCGTTGCTAAAAATACGTGCTACAGATAAAAAGTTCCTGTAAGATAATTTACCCTATTCATTAACATCTTACTGCTTTTGCGTTAATCTTCAGTAAAACATAATAATGATTTATGTGATATAGGTAATAAAGGCGACGTGAAAAATGACAATCACAACCACATTTTGAGTGAAAATGATTACGAACAGGCTTTCGTTGTTAACTGTTATATTATTGCTGTGCAATCTGGTTTACATGGGCCAACAGCACCTGGTTTAGCCTTGTTCAAGCTTTTAAAAGATGGAACCAATTTGTTACAATTTTTTACAGTATAAAGGATGGTGATTTTTATGATCGATTTATCAACAGAATTTGGAGAACGCGTTGCCAGACGATTAAAGGATGAGCGCATTATCTGGCTGACAACGATTGATAGCCACAACAAACCACAACCGAAGCCTGTTTGGTTTTATTGGGATGATGCATCTTTTCTCATCTATAGCCGATCGAATGCACACAAAATCAACCATATTCAACAGAATGGGCATGTATCCTTGCATTTAGATGGCGATGGAGAGGGAGGGGATATTGTCATCTTCTTAGGGATTGCAGAAGTAGTCATGGATGAACTGCCTGCAAATGAGGTAATCGTGGGATTGGCCTTGAGGTGTGTCGCCAGTTGGCAACCCAGGGTGTGACAGTGCTATTGGGGAGTCGTGAGTTGGGCAAAGGGGAAACGGCCGTTTCCCACCTCACCCAACATGGCTTAACCAACATCCACCCCTATCAACTCGCCGTCACCAACGAAGAATCTATTCAACAGCTAAAAGCAGCTACCCCACCTACCGATTTTCCAAAATCACGCTCAATTTGATGACCCCCGTATTAGCTTCCGAACTAAGCAGCTTGCCTCCGCCTTGCTGCTGCCGCAAGACCAACCCTTCCCAAGACACAAAGTTATCTTTCACCAATCGATGCTGTCGTTTTTACATGCTGCCAGACATCCGGCGGGAGCTGGTAAACGGCCGTATTCATCACCCCACACCCTCCAAAACATGCTGACCTGGGACAGGAAACGGCCGTTTCAACGCCTGCTCATACCAGTCCACATACTGCTGCACCGTGTGCTGCAAACTGTGTGGCGCAGCAATGCGCAGGCTCGCCAGCCCCATTTCGACCCAACGATACCGGTCATCTGCAAACGCATCCAAGCTGTCAGCCACCTTATCCACATCGCCGGGGGTGAACAAATAGCCATTCTCGCCAGAATGTACCAGCTCGGGCAGCGCTCGTGCATTGGTTGCCAGCACTGGCAACCCACAAGACATCGCTTCCAGCGTGGCAATGCTTTGTAACTCGGCATGACCGGGCATGATAAAGGCATCAACGCTGTTCAACAATAATGGCAGATCATCATCTGGCACAAACCCGAGGAAGTGAACACGGCCGTTTACCCCCATCTCCTCACATAACTGGCGCAGCACCTGCAAATGCATGCCTTTTCCGGCAATCCCTAACTGCACATCCTGACGATGCATTTGGGCAACAGCTTTGATCACGTCATCTAAATTTTTCTCACGGTCCACACGCCCCACGTACAGCACAACCGCTTTCTCCGCATCTAAGCCATATTTTTGGCGCATTGCCGCCCGATCCACCAGTGGGCGTGGGTAAAAACGGTGCGGATCGATGCCACATGAGATGGCTGCGGCGGGTGGTTGCAATGGCTGTTGGTTGAGGATGGAAACGGCCGTTTTCGTCGGCGTCGTCACCGCTTCTACCCGGTTATAAACCGACAACATCGTGCGCCACAGCAGCTTGTGAACCGTAGGCCGCCAACTTTCCGGAATCCGTGCATTGTCAGCTACGTTTTCAGGCAAGAAGTGGTTCGTACCCACCACAGGCAGTTGCAACCGCTCTGCCTCACGCATCACTGCACGACTCAAAAAGTAATGATCTTGAATGTGAACAATGTCTGGTTTAAAAGAGGCAAACGTTTGTTGCACAAAACGGCCGCTCAAAAAGCTCACATTCACATTATGCCGAAAATGAATCGCAGGAACCGTCTGCACAGTCACCCCACGAACCATCTCAAAATCAGGTTCATTCGTTGGCGAAGGAGCCATCACCAACACATCATACCCCTTACGTATCAACCCTTCTGCTAAATTAACCGTAAACACCGCTTGACCATTGTCACGACGATAAAAAGCTTGTCCAGCAAGTAAAATTTTCATAGTTTTCTCCAACTGTTTACCTCAACAGGCAGCACAAACCGAGTGTTGATGAAACATCAGTTTTGTGCATGTTTTTTTGTTTTTTGCATATTGAGATTGGGAGGCTAG
>QQUD01000353.1 GCA_008501785.1 Chloroflexota bacterium | reverse complement strand
TTGCATCTGGCTTGTCTACAGCCAGTTGAATGCTGCCAAAAATTTCGCCATCGCGCTTGGCCAAACAACCGGGGAGTTCATCATATCCCATGTCGTAACCTTGGTCCGATGGCCGCAAATCATATTCGAAATCTTCCCGTTGTGTAGAGTCAGGGTTGCCGGTGTCGATGGCTGGTGAGCCTAGCCCTAAATGGAATTGATCATCCATAAAGAGGGGGTCTGCACTGATGTTATTTGTGTAATCGGTGACATTTGTGTCGGGCGTCGTGTTGTTGTTCCACAAGTCACTGTAGTTAATAGTAGCCGTGGCGCTGCCATCATGAACATAGACACCAGCATAACTATTGGCCGTATTGCTAACAATAATGGAGCTGTCGATGTTTAAATTAGCTGTGTTGTTATAAACAGCGCCACCTGTTCCTGAAGCGCCAGTTTCATTAGAGACATAGGTGTTGTGAATAACATCAATCATGCCTGAATCGGCAAAAATCGCCCCACCATCACCACCGGCGCGATTGTTGTGGAAAAGGTTGTTGATGGAACTCAAGCTTGTATTGTTTTTGAGGTAAAGTGCGCCACCATCTTGCACAGTTGCTTCATTGTTAATGAAGCTGCTGTGTTGCATGTTTACGGTACCACCATCAATATACAGTGCACCGCCTTGCAATGTTGTTGCTGTATTTGTGAGGAAGTGGGTGTTTGATATCGTGACGAGCGTGTTTGGCTCCGCATAGATGGCTCCCCCAAATCCTGCCCCATTGTTTTTCAAAATAAGCGAAGTGAGTTCTATCTCTGAAGAATTGTTGATTAAGATGGCACCACCTTGACCATCAAACCCCCCATCCAAGGTTAAATTATAAATAGTCGGCTTTGTACCTGATGAAATTTCGAAAAATCGGGTTTTATCATTAATACTACCAATTTGTTCGATTATTGTGCCATCTGGTCCTGTCTGAGATCTGAAGCTGCTTTGCCAGCCGCCAGACAAGTAAATATCTTTGTTGATAAAGATGTTTTTTTCCTGATATATGCCTGAATGAATGCGAACTTCGTCGCCAGAGAGAGCCTGATCTACTCCACGGGCAATCGTTTCACAAGGATTGTTGGCTTGGGTACAGTTGTTATTATCATTGTCACCGCCGACGGCTACATATCGCGTTCCGACCGTGGCTTTCGCGGTGACGGTATTCAGTACAGTTGCAGAGATTTGCGGGTCAAAATCAGAAGTGGCTCGAATAACGGCCGTTTTCCCCCATCCCGACTCGGCATGATCAGGAACTGTTACCTTCACCTGCACATTAACACTGGCACCAATATTCAAAGGCAAGGAATAGGGGCCTGACGGAAGAATTTCTGCCCAACTGTTTGGCTCTGGATCAATCGTAATGCTAAAGGTATCTGGAGAATCTCCTGTATTCGTAATGCGATGCGTAAATGTGACTGCATCACCAGGCAGCAGCGTGTCGGTAAAGTTAGGTGTAAAGGTTATACCTGGCCTTGGCGCAACAGTCGTTTCCATTATTATTGTTTTTGAAATCGTGGGGGAAGTGACTGATGTCACTGTAATGTAAGATTTGCCAATAGCGAGACCTGATGCACTGGCTGGCACAGAAACAGATGTTGTTATTCCAGTTGAAAAACCGCTGTTAAGAGTCGCTGTTGTTGGGCAAGTAACAGTCCAAAGAGGACGATCATTGTCGCAAGTTATTGTGTAATCATCATTTACAGTGCCAGTGTTTTCGAGGGTGTGTGTGTAAATGTCAGTTTCCCCTCGATTGACAAAACTATCTGAATTTGGGTCAGGTGTTAGTATGAATGCAGGGGTGCTATCATAAAATTCATCCGCACCAATATCCACACGCGTTGGGTCTGGATTATCTGGATTTGGACGTGCTTGTCCATCAATGTCAATGTTTATGGAAGCAGGAGTGTTTGGATCACCTTTGTCTATATTGGGGCTGTCCTTACGGAGGTGTAGATTAAAGGTATCAAAATTGATAAAGTTGGGGTTTGTACTTATTGTAGTTGTGAAAGTTGGGTTGCTGCTGTTGCCAAAAATGTTGTTGAAATCACCGGAAATGGTGGCTCCAGCATTCCGAATCCCTGTTAAATTGCTGCCGGTATTTGAAACAACAATCGTATTGCTGATTTGCACAGTCGCGCCACCCGCCGCAAAAATGCCTCCGCCGTTGTGCGCAGAATTGCCAGCAATGGTATTGTTCCAAATGTTTACAATTCCCCATGCAAAAATACCGCCGCCAAGACCGTCACCTGCATCGGCTTCGTTTTCATAAAACATATTGTTTAGTAAAAGAGTTGCTGTGATGTTGTTGCCGATTGTCCCAAATCCAGCACCTGAGTTTGCCCTATTCTTATGAATATGATTGCCTTCGATTAATGCTTGGCTATTTGATTCTAAATAAATGCCACCACCTAAAGAGCTGCTATTAGCTGGGTTCGCTGTATTGCTATATATTTCGTTGAATGAGATAGTTGTGAACCCTGATGTCAGGCTGTTATCAACGAAAATACCGCCACCCACTACCGCTGAAAAATTGTCGTGAATTATATTGTTTTCAATTATGGCTGAGCCACGGTCAAAAATGCCTGCTCCGGCTCCACCTGATTGAGAGCCGTCATTATCGTAAATGTGATTGTTACGAATGAGTGGATTGCCTTCCTCAATGAAGATGCCCGCCCCTTGTCCTGCTTTTCCATTATAGATTTCGAATCCTTCAACTGTTGGGCTGACTGTGCCTTCGATGCGAACAACTTGAACGTTATTTTGGCCATCCAATATGGTTCGATTGTTTTGTGGGTCTGGGGTGGCTTCCCAGTCGTTTTTGTCGTAGCCACCTGTCAGGGTGATTGTTTTATTAATGAGGAGTAGAGGAGAACCAGCGGAGGCGGTGTAGGTGCCTGCTGCAACATGAATTTCGTCGTTGATTGTGGCATTGGAAACGGCCGTTTGCAGATCACAAGGATCAATGTCTGTGCATGCGCCATCACCATCAACCGTTACAAAGTGTGTCGTCCCTGCAGCAGAAGTTGGCTTTATGTCAACTGCACTAAATAAACTAATCAAACCACCTAGGGCAATAAACAACGGCAAGCCAATAAAACCAAAACGACTAATATGATTCCATTGGGACAAACCAAAAAAAATAGATAAAAATTTCCTTACTTCCCTCATGTGATTACACCCCAAAGTAGTTTTTTTGCGAACTAGCTTTTACATTTTATTGGTAAGCGGCAAAAAAAAGATTTGCAACTGAAATATGAAACCCCATCTCATATTTAATTATGAGATGGGGAGTAAAATTTATGATTTATCCGAAATGGTAAGTAAACATTTCGTGCTGTCGATCAAGCTTAATTTGACAAAGTAATATTCAGCGGACAAGAACCGTTGACCGTTTGCGGGCCAGCATAAGTAGCTATGCCACTACCATTTGCCGTGCCAGAAATTGTTTGACCAGTAGGCACGGTATTTTTCACTATGGTTGCTGACACAGATTGATTTTTGAGGGCATTGCGATCAGAATCGACCACAATAAAGCGAACATTTTGTATGGTAGCTGTACAGCCGCCTGCATCGACCACGCTAATATCGCCACTTAACATGATCACGCCATCATCTAAGGTGTCTCCATTGAAACCGCCCATAACTTGCGCATATGCTAGAACAACTTTGTCGCCCACCATAGACAAAACTACCATAACCACAACAGCTACTAAGACAAGTACCAATGCATATTCTACTAAACCTTGTCCATCTTCATTTTTTGTTTTTCTCATGAGACAAAATCCCCCTTTAAACATAACACTACATAACAATATAATCATATCATGAATAAAAAAAATGGTAAAAAGATTAGTACTTCTTACCAATTTACAAATTAATATTTTTAAATTACCAGCTTTTTTGACACGAGTTTTTGTAAACTTTGTCACTACTTCAATAATACAGTTCACTTGCTTTTCATATTAAGACATGTTGTAATGTAGATTACATTTGTTGGAAAAGCAAGACAGTATGTTGTGAATACATTTGGAGGATTTAGAAATAGCTAGCGTCTGGGATGGCGCATGGCACGGTTTGCCAATGTAAAACTAGCCACTAGCGTGACCGCAGCAAAGGCCAATGCCATCAAAATGGGCGCATATCCGGCAATAGGCCATTCCTGAAATAGAATCATGTCCCGCAAAGAATCAACCACATGTGTGTTGGGGAAGAGCCAGGCAACCAAAAGTACTTTTGCCCGGTTAACACGCACCATGTTTAGCCCTCCGCCAATGAAAAACACGATTAACACACCCAATACCGACGCAATCGCTCCCGCCATATAGTTGCGGATATGCAGACCGGCTTGGAGCGCGATGCCAATCCAAAATAGCGCGACCAACCCAAAGAGCAGCCACACCATCCACAAAAATCGACCTGGCCATACGTTTAACCAAAGTGCCATTACGGCCAGGAAAAAAGTGCCGGTGATCATGCCCATCAACATCGCCAACACGGTTTTAGGCAGCAATACCCACAACAGCGAACGCGGAGCCAAACTAAACTCAGTGAGCAAACCAGAAAGCTGTTCTTTGTAGGTCAACGCAAAAATATTGAAGATGCTCCCCAGCGAAGCCGCCAGCAGCGTGATTCCTACTGCAATAATCGGGAACCAATGCACTATTTCCGATCTTGGATACGCTTCAGCAATTGTCAAAGGCGGATTTGAAACGCCGACTTTCTGATAAAATGCCCACAAAATTTCGGCTGCGTAAATGCGGTGATTTTTAGCACGGTCATCGTTGTAATTATTGAAGTGCATTTCGAATTGCGGAGCTTGTTCAGCCATAAGTTTTTGTGAAAAATCTGTGGGAATGACCCAAACGCCTTCAATTTGATAGCTGTTGTAAGCGTCCCAGGTGGCTGTTTCAGACAAATCTGCAATCGCATAGTACGGGATGCCAAATGGTGAAACAACTTCGTTCATAGTGTCGATTAGCATTTCACCATACGCGCCGCTGTCATGATTGACGACGCCAATTTCAAAGAGGAGATCACCGCCAAAGAGCAATCCAAACGCAATCAGCATAAAGGTTGGTGGAATGATGCCACCAAGTATGGTGATGGGATCATGTCGCCATGCATTCAATTCTGTTTTGAACAATATCCAAAAGCGTCTCATGAAATCACCTTTGCCGTAAAACGATGTGTCGGCGGTAAGTGAAGGCGGCGATAGTTAACATAACAATTGATAATGCTATCAGGTAGCTTATTGAAAACTCTGAATCGCCCACGCGTATCCCGTAAAAATGAGGAAATAGCAGTTGCACGGCGTGTGTATTGGGAATGAAATAGCTTATCGCCTCGTATACGTCGCTAAACCCCTGCACTAGACCAAATGCACCGCCCAGCAGCCACATCACAAAGGTGATGGCTAATCCGATGAGGAATGAGGGCAAGCTGCTTTTGGTTACCAATCCGGCAATAACACCCAGGCTGCCGCCCACAATGCCAATAGGTAGCAAAATCATCCCAATTGCCAGGATAGAATCGGGCCACCAGCCGCTAATCCAGCCCATGCAAATTATCAAAATGGTGGCAGATACCCATCCGGTGAGAACGAGTCGCAGCAGTCTTGCGGCGAGGATGGTGATGGCCTGGGTAGGGGCCAGCCGGTATTCGCGGACTGTGTCGTGTTCGAATTCTTGGGCGGTGGTGTAGGCACCAATGAGAGCGGTGGCGAGCATGGTGGTCATGGGCAGCATGGCCATGCCAAAAAAGAGTTTGTAGGGGACATCGGTGGGGAGTAACGGCCGTTCCACCACCACAATCCCCTGCTTCCCCAACGCCTCCTGCCACATCACCAACGCCGCCGCCGTCAGCCGATTGCGATAATTTTTGACCATGTTGCTATCAATCAACTGGTAATGCTGCACAGCTACTGGCTGCTCATCTGCTAATTCAACCGTAATCCATTGGCTGTTGGCTGCGGCTGTATCCTCAATCAGGATCGGATTGATATAAGGCACGCCTGCTGGCGTTTTTACATCAGCCATTGCCTGAATGAGCTGCTCCCCAGCTGGAGTGGATGAGTCCAAAATTTGCACGTCAAACGTCGGATGTACCAGCACCACCGTCATTAGCGCATACATTAATGTCGGTTGCAACAAAGCAATTAAGTGTACTGGAATGATGGTGCGTGCCAGTTTGAATTCGTTGATGAGCAGGTACAAGAATCGTTTCATTAAATTGCTCCTGCAATAGATTGCTCCTGCAATATTACTCCCGTAGTGCGCGGCCAGTGTGATGTAAAAACACATCATCCAGCGTCGGCCGCGCAATTCGCATTGACTCCAGTTGGTGTGCCAGTGTCACCCGTTGCACCAATTCACCAACGATTTCTTCTGCGTGATTCACTTCCAGCCGCAGTGATCCAGGTTCAGGTGCTGCGGCTGCTTCAACATCCATGCCAGCAAACAGCATGTCAGGGTCTTGAATAAGCGGTGTTGTACGCAAGGTGACGATGTCGCGCCCTAGATTGGATTTCAGGTTTTCAGGGGTGTTGGTGACAACGGCCGTTCCCCGATCAAGGATCACCAGCCGATCACACAAATAATCTGCTTCGGCCATATCGTTGGTGGAAATGATAAATGTTTTGCCCTGATCGCGCTGCACTTTGATGTGATCCCAGAGAGCGTGTTTTCCCTGCACATCGACCCCCAACGTTGGCTCATCAAAAAAGATGACATCCGGCTGGTGCAGCAAGGCCCGTGCCAATGCCAGCCGCCGTTTCATGCCGCCAGAGTAGGTACGTACCGGGTCTTTGCGTCGTTCCCACAGCTTCATCATTTTCAGCAGTGATTCAATATGTACTTTAACTTGAGAAAGGTCATCGCAGTACAGAGCGGCATGATGCCAAAGATTATCAACAGCGCTCAAATCCTGATACACATTTGTATCTTGTGGCACCAACCCAATGCGCTGCCGCACTTCCCGCGCCTCTTGCTCTGGGTCAAACCCCAGCACGTGAATCGTGCCTTCATGCCGTTCTAACATGCCAGTAATCAAATTAAGACAAGTTGTTTTTCCAGCTCCGTTTGGCCCGAGCAAGCCAAAGATTTCGCCTTGTTGTACAGTGAAGGAGAGGTGGGAAACGGCCGTAAACGCCCCAAACCGCCGCGTTACACTATCTACAACAATTGCCGGTAATCGTCTGTTTTTAGACATAATAACCCCCAGCGAGATTAGGAGATTGGGAGATTGGGTAATTCAATCTCCCAATTACCCTACCTCCATCGTCCCCTGCACAAATAAATCTACAAACCCAACCAACAGTTCTTCATCTGGTACTTTCAGAGCCATTGCTTCATCAAAAATGCCCAATGCCATTGAATATGAAAAAAAGAAACCCATAAACGCCTGCGCCATCATGTTTGGGTCGCGTGGTTTGATGGTGCCGGATTCAATTTGCTGCTTTAAATAACCAGCAATCATGTCGCGCAGCCTGCGCGGAGCTTGTCCCAGTGTTTCTTGCAGTTCGGGGAAGTGGGCTGCTTCGCAGAGCATCATGCGCATCACCTCACGTCGTTCCCACAGCAGATGCATTACAAATCGTCCAATAATGAGCATATCGTCTGGGTAATTGCCTGACAGATTGGTGGTGAATAGATTGGCCGATTCGGGTGGGATGGCGTGGTTGTTGAGAACGGCCGTAAACAAATTTTGCTTATTCCCAAAGTAGCGGAACAGCGTCACTTCATTCACATTTGCCTTTGCTGCAATTTTGCGTGTGGTGGCGCGAGCGTAGCCCAATTCTGCAAAAACAAGGGCTGCTGCTTCAATAATGCGTTTTTCAGTATCAGTTTGTGGTGTATCAGTCATAAATCTCTGCTTGTTTGAATGTGTGCAAGTAACTACTTGCACACATATTACACAAAAATGATAATCGATGTCAATATTTGTTTTATGTTAAAATGTGATTTTAGTTGTGTTTGTGATGGGGAAACGGACGTTAACGGGAGCAACCATGAAAGATAGAAAATTTCTCAAAATAGCATTCTTTGTCAGCGTTTATGTAATGGTCGCGATTCTGTTATCTTTCTTGCTTCGTGATCAAAACCGTAAAACAGTCCAACAACAACCTCAGGTTATTACCTATGAAATTGCACAGATGTCTGATGTTTTCAAATTGCTGTGGGAAAAATCCATTGAAATGAGGAGTGGATCGGATAGCCTTGTCGCTGGAGAAAAAGATGCCTTTTTAATAACGACAAATATTCGATACGCGCCCGTTGTCCGAATCGACTTGTTAACGGGAGAACCAGCGCGTTATTATTTACTGGCACGAAATACAGGAGAAATGGGGCCGCGCATTGCAACGCTTGTCGTCAATGGGAATATGCTTGTTGCACAGTTTCACAGTACACAAAAAATTAGTGACAATACGACATGGGGCGCGGCTGAAATTATGGCTATTGATCTACAATCCGGTTTACTTTGGACACAACCAATTCGAGGTACACATGGTGCAGACCTCATTGTTTTAACCGATGATACAGTTAGTGTTGATGGCAGTGGTGACAATGATTTTCTATTTGATTTGGATAGCGGCAGAATCATCGAAGATCGTGAAAAAAGTGGTCATAATTATACGTTGGCATTAGAAGATCAAATTGCCTATGAAACATTGCGGGGTGGATTTATACGGGTTGTCAATCGAGAGACAAACGCAACGATTTGGACAAGTGAATTTATAGCTTATACGTTTTATCAAGCTGTGTTTACTGACGAGCTGATTATTTTAGGTTCATCAAACAGTGGTGTTTTGGGGCTAAATAAAGCCAATGGCGAAGTTTTATGGGAAATCGAGGATATTCTTAGCAATTTTGTCGTGAGTGAGTCTGCTGTTTTCTTTATGACAAACGATATGGAATTAGTTGCAGTTGATGTTCAAAGTGGTGAAGTTGTGGGAAAAATCACCTTTTCACAACAAGAAGTTGAGAATGACTTCAAAAATCAGATTCAAGTAGCGGCCAATGATGATACGGTTTTGGTTTATTTGGGCGATGGGCAGCAGTTGATGGCGTTTCGGTATGGGTTTGGGGAGCGAGATACGGCCGTTAACTTCCAACCCTCCTTCCTCTTCCTCCAAATCCCACCCGCATTCCGCCCATCCGTATTCACAATTAAAGAAATAAAAAAGCCCTGAGGAAAGGGGTTCCCCAGGGCTTGATACCTTATACAATATTAAGTGAACTATCCACACCCGCCGCTAGTCGGCGCACGTTTGATTTCCAACTTAACCTTCTTTTCATACTCCAACGCAAATGCATGAGGGTCCGGTTCAGACGCACCATAGCGTGAGCCAAGCGCATTATCAAAAATGTAGCACAGCTCATCATCAGGATGCCCAGTGAGGAACGTAGATGTCAAGTCATCGTCACCAAAGGTGGCAATCCAGTTGTTGATGCCGCCTTCGAGAATGTACACATTCGGGACTGATTCAGCCACCAGGATTTTCCAGGCTTCGGTAGCGGCCGTTTCCCCATTGCTCATCACCACAAACACCGTGTTTGCCGGTTGGAAGTGCAGTTCCTGAATGATGTTCGGAACCTCATCCAGCGCCACGCGCCGTGAATCGAGAATGTGGAACAGGTTGAAATCCACCTCTTCACGCACATCAATCATCATCACTTTTAGCGTTGTGTCGTGCGTCATGTCCAGCAGTTCGCCAGGGTGAATTTGCACCTGCCGTTCTGCCAGCGCCAAGGATTTTTCTTCGGAGATACTGTTCCAGCGATCTGTTGTTGTTGGTTGGCCGATAAATAGAACAACTGCGGCAATTGCCACCAGTCCGCCAGCCGCGCCATAGCGCCATTTGGGTGCAGTTGGTTGATCCTTATCACCAAAAATCGCTTCTAGTTTTTCTGAACCCCAGAACATGAACAGCGCCATCAGGACGACGAGCAGCACGACCACACCCGTTGGCAGGCCCAGCCAATCTTGTAAGGTGAAGCGCCCCATGTACGATGAACTCCAAAAGATCGAGAAGTTATCGACTGTTTCGCCAAACAGGAAGATGCCGAAGAAAACGCCGAGTACGAAGAAGAGGCCGTCAATTTTGCCTGTAGCCGCCGAAACAAGCGAGGTGCCAGGGCAAAAGCCGCCGACAATAAACCCAACGCCCATTATCAGCCCACCGATAATTCCAGGCCAAAGGTAGGTTGGGTTAACCCAAATCAGGTTGTAATCAAGCAGCCCTACAGCCGAAGCCCCAAAGATGAAAACCATCGCCACAATGATGGCGGTGAACATCACCTTGAGTACAGTCATGTCTTTAAAATAAAATTGTGCGGCCAGCTTCTTGGAATTGCCGAATCCGGCAATTTCTAAAACGTACCCAAAGGCAAAGCCAATGATCAGGTACACTACGTAAGAACCATAGTGGCCGAGTAATTGTGTTAATGGTAGTGGAAAAGGTGCCATTTTTCTCTCCCTTTAGTTCCAGAACTTCCGCAAGAAGTAAGCCAACGCATATGCACCGCCGAAAACAGCGAACATGAAGGCCCAACTGCCGACAGACAAAACCGCGCCGCCAGACAGTGCTTGACCCGAGGTACAGCCGCGTGCGTAGCGTGCGCCGAAGCCCATGAATGAGCCGCCGATGAAGGCCATCATCCAGCGCATGCGCGGGGTGATTTGTGGACCGCGATTGGTTTCCCATTTGAAACGGCCGTTTCTAAACCCAGACACAAACCCGCCCAAAATCGTGCCAATCGTCAACACCACAATCCAGCTATCCAGTGGATTCCGGTCGCCGCCAGCCATCGCAATCAAGTACGGCGTGCGGTTGATATGGTCCGATGCCACCAGGTCTTCAACAAACACCAGCAGCCGGTTCAAACCACCCGAAGCGCCCAGCCCATTTCCCGTGACAAAGAATGCCCCAAAGAGCACCAGCCCCAACAAAATCCCGGCATAATATGGATTTACATAATCCTTAGCTACACGCACTTTCGCCCGTGGCTCTGCCGTTTGTGTCGATGAATCAGAAGGATTTAAAGTCGTCATATCTTAATTCCTGCTTTGACCTAACCACAGATTGCACAGATTGACACAGATTTAATGAAATCATACTAAAAAATCTGCAAAATCTGCGAAATCTGTGGTTCATAATATTAATCTTGAGGATGAGCATGAACTTCAAGATCATCCCAACCCATAATCATGGACTTAATGCCTGCCGTAGCAGTGTGTCCAGCCGTTGTTGTTAAATAAACATGCATCACAATAAAAGTGGCAAACAGCCATGCAATAATCGTGTGGAATGGAGCCAGGAACGGCAAGCCGCCCAACTGTGCGGCCACACCAGGCCAACGCTGCACACCCCACATCAATGCGCCGGTGATAATTTGCAGCGGCAGCAGCACATTCAAAATACCCAGGTACGTTACCTGTTGCAGCGGGTTCATTTTCCGTTCGCGTGTTTTGGCGATGGGATGTTCCTCACCTTTGAAAATGCCGTTCATGTAGTACATCGTTTGCTCAATGGATTGCCGGAAGAAACCACGCGGCTCTGGTAAGAACTGCTTGATTTCGCCGCTGGCAAAGTGATAAAACGCAGCCAAAACGGCGTTCAGCACCAGAATCGCAGCTAACACATTATGAACCTCAACCATGTAGCGGAAGCTCAACGCGCCAAACAGCTCCGGTTTGTGAATGATTAGCCCGGTAAATAGCAGCAGCATAATTGCCACTGTTTGCAGCCAGTGCCAGAGTCGTTCGTAGACGGTGTACATGTACACTTTTTTCAACTCAGGCTCATGGGGTGTTCGCCGACGAGCTGTAACGTAGCGCAGCCCGCCGTGAACAGATACACCCAACACAGTTGCGATAAAGATGAGCGCACCGGCCAGGTCAATCCAGTACACATTGTCATGTCCAAGTACGTACAGGCCTGCCTCTTCAGGCATTGGCTTAAAGTAAAGTTCTCCATTGTCTGCTGTAAACAGATTCCCCGAGAGAGATGTGTTTGTATTTTGGACTAAAGTTGGCATGACACCGCCCGGTGTATTGCCTGCTAATTGAATGGGCTGTGCGAGGCGTGAATCACTGCCGTGACATGCCTGACATTCTTTGGTGACCCATTCATCATGCGTCACATCATGATTGATGCTGTACGGTTGAATCTCACCATTGATGCGCGGATTTTCTAACCCTTGGCTGACTAAACGAGTGGCAATCACTTCTTCTTTGGCAATGTTGTCGATAATCAGTTCTGAATTATCTAAGCTGCCATCGCCGTTGTGGTCGAAGGTGGCGATGATGTCGGCGTGATAGTTATTGCCATCCATCCAGGCGGCTTCTAAGTCCCGCATTGGAACGGGGCGAGCTGGCTCGCCATAAATCCAGTACCAGGAAGTGACTAGATTGTGTGGGGCTAATGAAGTCGTGCCGTCGCCGTTGTCGCGTGGCAGCAGGACTGGCTCGTAGCCAGTGATCAGCACGTTGCTGAATGTGTCGCCTTGCCCTTCCACACCGCGACAGTTGGAAACGGGGGTGCTGTCTAGTTGCAGCACCGTCCAGTCCATCGACTTGCGTGCGGAGGAGTACAGTTGTGGTATGTGGCAGCTTTCGCAGCTCAGTGCGTCGGTGTGGCGTTCTTTGTAGGGCAGCCAATCGTGCGTGGCTTCGATACTGTGGCACGATTCGCAGCGGCGCAGGGTGTTGTCTAGCTCCGGAGCTAGTGTGCCTTGAGCGCTGCTGCCTTTTGCAAATTGATGCAATGGTCGGTACAAATATTCGCCAATGTCGATGCGGCGCGGATCAAAGATGAGGTGATCGGGCCGCGTTTCGTCTGATTCTTGGTAGTAGATTGGATTGTTGAGCGCGTAGTGACAGTCGGTGCAGTTGACGACGCGTTCGGCGTGAACGTCCCAGGTGCGGGAAAGGTCGTTTTTACCGGCCAAGTTCATACCAGAATTAGAAATCTTTTGTGGTGAAACGATTTGTCCGGTGGTGACAGTGGTCCATTGATCGGGCGTACAGCCATCTAAAACCAGCGGTGTTTGTGCATCGACATGAACGAGGCCATGACAATTGCTGCAATTTTCGTTGGTCGGGTCTTGGATGGCGATGCTGCCTTCTTTGAGTTCGCCATCTTCGTCAAAGGCGGCTGTGTTCCACTGCCAGGTGTCGCCGGTTTGTTCAACGATGCCACTGCCGAGTAATGTCGCCGTGTTGGCCCATTTGAATGCGCCAGATTCGAGCGTGGCGACACGGGCGTCGTTGTTGGGAGTCACGGTATGGCAAAGGAAGCAGTTCATTTCGACTACGCCAGATTCGTCCCAATCCCAGGTGACGAGTTCGCCTGTTTCGAGATCGACGATGCTGGTTTCGGGATTGTCGGCTGTGGCGACGAGGTCGGTGAGGCGTTGACCGTTACGGCCGTATTCCGCCGGACCACCCCCCACATGCCGATCCCCAAACAGCATAATCCATTCAGGCGTGGTCATATCGATGATGTCATCGCCTTTGGGTGAAAGGTAACGATAGTTGAATGGGTCCCATTTGCCGAATGTGCCGGTGCTGGTGTCCCAAACACGGCCGTTTTCCACACCCCCCGCCGCCGTAAAGCCGCTGAGGCCCACATCCGCATGAAAGCTGTGGTCTGCAATAAAATCTGCATCGTGGCAAGCGCCACAAGTGTTCATCGTCGATACCGGTGCTTCAGAGTCGAGCACATTGATGCCGTCAGCGTCTAGCATGGGGAAGGTGGGGTGTAAGGGTGAGCCAGTTTGTGCGGGAACGGCCGTTTCCCCATCGTCCTGTGCCAGCACAGCCTGACTCAAAACCAGTCCTGCGATGCCGAGTATAAGTGCCAAAAGTAGTAGTTTTTTACGCATTGTATTTTTAGGTGTCAGGTATCAGGTATCAGGTGTCAGCTTTTTGCCGACACCTGATACTTGATACCTGATAACTTTCTATTCCTCTCCAACCTGCGATACTTGTAAACCTAACTGCTGCTCACGGCCACCCCAACGGATAGGGTCTCCGTAGTAACCGAGGGCTTCCCAGTTGATACGGCCGTTATCGCTGTGGCAGTCTGCACATTGCAATGCATCTTCTTTCGGAGCGACCATGTGAGTTAATGCCCAATACATAGATGTGGGAACAAAACCATAATCACCGCTGTACGGGATTCCGGCTGCTTCCATACCTAATTCAGAAGCCTGATTCCAGTCAAAATCTGTCCAGTAGCCACCTTCACCAACCGTTTTCGGTTGAATCAAGTAGTTGAATGTGGAATCATAAATTTGTTGGGCATCATGAATTTTAAACGGCCAAATCATCGCCGTGGGGTCGTTGATGTCGCCTAGTGGCTGATTTAAGACCGTTGTTGTGGTCGGATCCAGTTCGTCACCGAGCAAGTAGCGGTCGGCTGTGCCGTTGAACCAGGCATATTCGGGCATGAAGTTTGATTCGTAGACGAAGCTGCCCTTGATTTTGAGATACACGTGTGGGTCTTCGATGATGTCGTCTTGCCCAGCGGTGGACCAGTCCCAACTCATTTTTGTGGCTTGTCGAACTGCGCCTTCAGGAATGTGACAGGTTTGGCAAGCAACGGTATCGGTGTGAGCCGAAATGCGTTCATCTTCATGCACTTCAGTTGTGTGGCATTCGGTGCAGTTGAGCGAATTGTCACTGCTGGCATTTACTGAAATGGCGTGACCTTTCACCTGATGGTTTTCTGTTTGGTGACAATCGACGCAGAGGAAATCGTAACGCCCCATATGCACATCGATGGTTTCGGTGGGGAAGTAGAGGCTGCTGTCTAAGTCGCCATGCTTGACGGCGTTGCCGCCACCACCATTGAAGTGACAGCCGCCGCAATTTTGACGGGTAGGTGTGCCTACGCTTTGCGCCACAGACACTAAATCGACACCTTCGGCAACCTGTCCGGCTGTACTTTTAGCGTAGCCACCACTTTGCTCATGGCAAACCAGGCAGTCTACATTTTCTTGATTAGAAAAATCAAACTCGGAATCTTCCCAACCATAACCAGTATGGCAGCGGGTGCAGCCTTGCCAGTTGCTTTGCACGCCGATGCAGAAGTTATTGACTTGATTTTTCTTACCAATTGTAACCGGCTCGTCCCGCCCTGGCAGCAGTACGGGTTCGCTTTCCCACTTCCAATGAGCGGTTGTGAGCATTTCGTGGCCTGCTGTTTCGTGACATTCCAAACAGGCTCGGGTGACGTCGGACCCCGTTTCGTAGGGGCCTGTCATCAAGTCTGAATGATCAACGTGTGGGGCACGTATCGGTAAGCTTGCCCACGGATCATCACTGTTGTCTGGCTCAGACGTGACGACTGTGGCAATGGGGATAATAATGATGAGAGCCGTAATAATCAGCCCCCCGACCCAGATATACTTAAAATCTTTCATCTTTTACCCTGTTTTCGATTTTGAGATTATGACAAAATGTCAGATTGTCGATCTAACACGCCGCGCATCACTTGTCGCATAATGTCAACGACTTGAATCATGCGATCATCGGCGACGCGATAATAAACGGCCGCTCCTTTTCGCTCGGCAAACACGAGTGATCGCTGGCGTAAAACGCGCAGATGACGAGAAACGGTCGGCTGAGGCATATCCAAGAAATTCGCCAGGTCAGTCACATGTCTTGGCTGTTCGTGAAGAGCATACATAATCATGATGCGCTTTGGGTCTGTGAATGCCTGGCAGATATTGGCGTGCATTAAATTGATCTCATCCATTGAGGGAAGTGTCATAATCTCACATTTCCTTGTAAATAACGGTTAATAACATTTACTTATGCAAATGTATTATTGTTACTTATTCGTCTATTCGTTTAGTCATGTATTCGTTCATGCGAATACATAGACATGTTAAAATTATATGAGTAGGGTGGATTTTGTATCAGCGACGTTTGTCATCTGTTCATTGTGACATTTGTCACAATCGGATTTTGAGGCCAGAGTTGGCAACAACAAATTGGAATAAACAACAGGTTTTAGAAAGGTTCTCTTAATCTGTTGTTGTTATTGTGCAAAAACGGCCGTTTCAGTGTAAATTCCCTGCATACATTAACCTATGGAGAAAGCAATGAGTTTTGCATCGGTAAACGGCATTCAACTGTTTTATAAAACCTACGGCAATCTAGAAAATCCGCCGTTGTTGTTGAACACTGGGCTAAGTGGCTATCACGCTGACTGGTGGGCGCAGGTACCTGCGTTTGAAGATGATTTTTATGTGATTACTTTTGACAATCGCAGTGCGGGACAATCAACCTATCCTGAACCAGGCTACACAATGGCCGATATGGCTGATGATGTAGCTGGATTGCTTGATTATTTGCAAATTGAATCTGCTTTTGTGTTTGGCATTAGCATGGGTGGGATGATGGCGCAAAATCTGGCGCTACGCCATCCACACAAAATCCGCAAATTGGCCTTGGGCTGCACGAATGCAGGCAGCGTGAATCAGAAAATGGCAGATGCAGACGTTATTGCAGATTTGATGGATACGTCATCAACAGGGGATGTGCGGCAAGATATTTTGAATGGTGCCTGGACGCTGCTGGCAGACGGAGCGTTGGAAGCAAAGCCGATTATTATGGAAAAATGGATAGAGGTTTCTACTGGCAATCTACAAACGGAAGCGGCGTACATGGCGCAAATGCAGGCGATTGCGACGCATGATGTGTTTGCCAAACTTGCTACGATTCAGATTCCGACGTTGGTGCTGCACGGAGAGGATGATGTGTTGGTGCCGTCGGAAAACGGCCGTATGATTGCTGATCAAATTCCCAATGCAAAATTGAAGCTGTATCCCAATACAGGTCACATGTTTTTCTGGGAAGCGCATGATGAGGTAAATGCCGATTTACGCACGTTCTTTTTGGGGGATAATGAACCTGTTTGATTTGGAGGTTGGATTTTGGATAACGGCCGTTTTCACCATCATTCTCATCGGCATTTCCAAAGCAGGGTTTGGCAGCGGCCCCGCAGCGATTGCCACACCGCTGCTGTCGTTGGTGATCCCCGTTGTAGACGCAGCGGCCTTGCTGTTGCCCATTTTGCTCATCGCTGATTTATTTGTCATCCAACAATACCGGCAGGATGTTGATAAATCTAACTT
>QQUD01001009.1 GCA_008501785.1 Chloroflexota bacterium | reverse complement strand
GGGTACGGCCGTTTCCCGACAAAGCTGTTCGGGTCAATCAATTAATTGCGGCAGATACGGCCGTTTCCGTACAAGCCCAATATGCCGGATGGGTAGAAATTGTCTGGGAAGATGATGGACGCGAACGGCGTGGATGGGTGCCTGTGAGTTGGCTAAATTTGAGTGAACCCATCCCCGCAGATGTGGTGACGCCAATTATTTTAGGGACACCTGTTGTCACTGTTACGCCCGAGGCTGGGGAATAACAATGGAGCCAACCATGAGAACGATTCAGAAAAAAGTATGCCTTCTCGGCGATTTTGCCGTCGGTAAAACCAGTTTGGTACGTCGTTTCATTGAAGGGCGCTTCGATGATAAATATTTAAGCACGATTGGGGTCAAAATATCGCGCAAACCAATGAAGCGTGCAGATCATGTACTCAATTTACTCATCTGGGACCTGGCTGGCGGCGATGACTACAGCAAAATGGGCAATCATTACCTGCGCGGCGCGGTAGGCGCACTCATTGTGTGTGATTTAACGCGCCCCGACACATTGGAAGCGCTTGGATTTTACACAAAACAGCTGCGCGACATCAATGAAAATGCTGCGATTGTCTTTATCGGCAATAAAGTCGATCTGGAAGATGCTCGTCAAATTAACGATGAACAACTCAAAACGATTGCGGCCAAAAAGCAGGTACCATTCCTGCTCACCAGTGCCAAGACCGGCGTTTCTGTCGCCGATGCATTTGACCTGCTTGCGACTCAACTTGAGGCCTTACTATGAGCATTTCACCATTTAATCTGGACCCCATTGTTTTGGCAGCTCACGTTGCCAAAGCATATAACAGCACCCATCAACTCGCCTACGCTCACCTTTCTCCCACGCTAAAAGTGCTACAAACCTCTCCCAACTTTTTGTCGTTGTTGCATACGCCCGGTATTGAAGTCATAGGCCAGCCGATTGCCAATGTTTTATGGGAATTTGTCGGCGCTGATGATATTTTGAAAGATGTTTTGCATGGCATTCAGCCAGACTACCAACTGGATCAGGTGCATCGCGAACAGGCGGATGGCTCTCTCAGCTACTTGTCTTTCCGCGTATCGGCTGTTCGTGAACAGGACCCTTCGAGTGGGCTGCTGCTGCTAATTGAAGACACGACGGAACACGGCCGTTTACAACAAGACCTCGTGCAAGATCGTAACGAACTGCGCCTGCTGCAAAAAAAATTAGAGCAGGCAAACATAGATTTGGTTGAACTAAATCAACTCAAGTCGTTGTTCTTGTCGATGGCTGCGCATGATTTACAAACGCCGTTAACGGCCATCTTTGGCTATGCTGATTTGTTGCTGGCTGGTGTTGCCGATGGTTCGAAGGAACAGCAGCAAGATTTTTTGGAAACAATTCGCGCCCAGGCCAACCGACTTAGCCGCCTCGTGACCGATTTCTTAGACCTGGATCAAATCGAACAAGGCACTCTCAACATTATTCCGATGGAATGTTTGCTCAATGAGTTAATTACCGAAGTTTCGGCCGTTGTCAGCGTTGAGGCGCAGCAGCGCGAAATATCGTTAGAACTTGATTTGCCAGAAGAACCACTGCTATTGTGGGCTGATCCCGATAAATTACAGCAAGTTTTATACAATTTGACGGGAAATGCATTAAAGTACACAATGAGTGGCGGGTCGATCCGCATTGAAGCCAGTCAAACCCCTGATTCTGTCACGTTTTCAATTGCAGATAGCGGTCTGGGTATGTCGGAAGCGCAGTTGGCAAATCTTTTTACACTTTATTATCGAACTGAAGAAGCCACCGAACTCCGTATTAAAGGCAAAGGGTTGGGCCTGTATATTGTAAAATCGTTGGTGGAAGCGCATAACGGCCGTGTTCACGTCACCAGCGAACCCAATAGAGGAACAACGTTTACTGTTGTTTTACCAAAAGGAACAGACTTTTAAACCGCGAAACATTAGTTTGCTAAAGTTTGAACAACAAATAGATGCGAAACAAAAAAATTCTAATCGTTGACGATGATATCTTCATTCGCCGCATGGTCGAAGAAGCTTTTCTGCAAGAAAAAGCAAAGATCATCACGGCCGCCAACGGGCATGAAGGGTTACAAAAGTTTTTTGCCGAGCGCCCCGAACTCGTCATTTTAGATGTGGTTATGCCCTACGTAGATGGGTGGGAAGCCCTGCGCCAGATTCGCAACCTATCCAACACGCCAGTTATCATGCTCACCTCACTTAAAGATGATGCAGATATTGTACGCGGTCTGGAAGACGGAGCCATTGATTTTGTTACAAAGCCATTTAGCCCTAAAGTGCTGGTTGCTCGCGCAAGAGCCGCAATCCGGCAAACTAACACAACGATTCAACCGACTCGTCCTGCCGGTTTCCAAGACCAATACCTGCACATCGATCTCGAAAACCATCGCATCCTAGTCAACGATGATCCCGTCAAGCTGACGAAAACCGAATTCAAACTGTTAGCCTATCTAGTCAAACATCCTGGAATGGTCTTAACATTTGAAAAAATTTTAGAAAATGTCTGGGGCTGGGAGTATCAAGATAGCATTCAGTACGTGCATGTTTACATGTCTCGCCTCCGCCAAAAACTTGAACCCGATCCCAAAGAACCCCGCTACTTCCTTACTGAATTCGGCGTCGGCTACCGCTTCGACAAACAATCCTAACCCCGAAATCTCCTCAATCTTTGTGAATCCTCCGTGTAATTCTGTGTTCCATCTCCTCCTCTTCCCCCGAATTTAGAAATTATTTAGAACCTGTTTAGTTGCTGTTGAGACGGCCGTTTTACATTAAATGTACAAACGCGCTGGAAAACAAAACTCCCCGCGTTTTCGAAAAAGTTGATTCGAGGGAATGTCCTTGTGGTAAATTCAGGAGAACGAATGAAGCAGCGTATTGGTGATAAATTTGATACTTTATCGGATGAAGAGTTAGTTGTATTGATTAAAGAACGTGGGATGAAGGATGAACGGCCGTTTCAAGAACTATTTAGCCGTTATCAAAATCAAGTTTGGCATGTTTGTTACAATTTCACCCACAACCGGCACGACGCCGAAGATTTGATGCAGGACGTTTTTCTCAAAGTCCATCGCAACATCGGTAAATTTGAAGCCCGCTCCACCTTTAAAACGTGGGTGTATCGCGTCGCACTCAACACCTGTTACAACGAAGTGCGCCGCCTACAGCGCCGTCCACAAGAATCAGAAGCCGACTTCACTACCGTCACCGAATGGATGCCTTCCAGCGTTTCCACCGAACGCGAAGTCGAAAAACGTGCGCGGCAATCACTCCTTAAAGCAGCCTTTGCGAATTTGCGCCCCGAAGAGTCTGCGATTTTGCAGATGAAGGATATTGAAGAACGGCCGTATACCGAAATCGCCAGCACCCTATCCATCAGTCTCAGCGCAGCCAAAATGCGCGCCAAACGCGCCCGCACCGCACTCAAAGTTGCCTACACTCAAGTTGCTGGCGAAGAATATGCATACGCGATGAGTCAACCTGCATAAATTGAGAAGATTTTGGCAGAAAATAATGAATAATGAATTGTGAATGTTCGCTTACTTCACAATTTATTATTCACAATTCATTATTCTCCACATCCCCTTTCTCAATTTAGCCACACTGCAAAAAATGCATCTAAAGATATTCCCGATGCTGTTTCCATGACCGCCTGAAACTCGGCATCACTGGCTGTGCCGCCCCCATATTGTTCAAAATAGGCTTGCAATCCGCTAAAAAAGGCGTCATCTCCTACTGTACGTCGTAGTTCATGAACCATCACCGCCCCTTCAAAATAGGTGTTAAACCCAAATAGGTATTGTTTTGGCGGCGATCCTAGCGGATAGTTTGGTTCATTGTCAGCCACGGCCGATTTGATTGCTTCGATCTCCAATTCCAGCCCCTCTGGATCGTCTCGATGGTCCCACATCATGGTCACATACGTGGCAAACCCTTCATTGCGCCACATCTCTTGCCAAGAATTAAGGCTGACCCAATTACCAAACCACATATGCGCTAATTCATGCACCACCGTTGTTTGTCCAATCATGCTCGTAGACAAAACAATCGTTGTTTGTGTTTCTAGAGAAACACCTGGGGCATCTGCTGTCACAAAACCAATCGTCTCAAATGGATAGGGGCCAAATAGGTCACTCATCCAATCAATTGCTTCGCCAGTGATGGATGTGGCTCGAGCAAAATCCTCGGCGTGTTCTGTGAAAATGTAATGACGAATGGGTATGCCATTTGGCGACACATCATCAATCCGTTCATAGTCGCCAACGGCAATTGTGGATAGGTAAGTTGCCATTGGAAAATTGTGTTCCCAGACAAAGGTGTGTCCGTTGCTGCT